>NZ_JASCXF010000030.1:0-58999 GCF_030062225.1 Sphingomonas sp. 2R-10 | reverse complement strand
CCGATGCCGACGCCTCGCCAAGGACTGGGAGGCTTCCATCGCCTCGTCAGAAGCATGGCTCATCATCGCATCCATCAGGCGAATGACCCGCCGTATCGCAAAGCTCGAATTATGAGTCGGGCTCTAAGGAACAAGACACGACCGCCCTGGCAAAGCTGCGCGCGTCCGAGCGGGCGTGGATCGCCTATCGCGACGCCGAATGCGATGCCGTCTATGAATGGTGGAAGGAAGGAACCATCCGCGGCGCCATGACGCTTAATTGCCGGACAAGGATCACTAAAGCCCGGACGATGGCAATCTGGCGGAACTGGCTGACCTACGCCGACAGCACGCCACCGATGCTGCCGAAGCCAGACAGTGAAGACTGATCGATTATACGGCCGAAGATGGTCGGGCTTTGGTAGTGAGTGGACCGGCCGCTTTCGGGCACCTGTATTGCAGAAGCGGACGTTCATTCACCGGGCAGGCAGCGGTCGCTTTGCGCCATAACGTCGGTCATTCAGTGGGCCGACTGCTTGCGCCAGAAACCACCGTTCGTTCAGCAGACGCAAATGGGCGTAATCGTTAGAAGGCGATCAGTACGTATTCCGGCGACGGTTGCGTTCTGCTGCTGCTTTGTTCAGGCGGTCGCCAGAAACCTGAAAATTTCAGTGGCGAGAAGCGGCTTGCATGGGTGGCTAGAAGGTTACACCGCAGGGCCGAGCCATTGTCAGCGACCGGCTCCAACTTGCGGAATAGAGCAATTAAGGCCGAACGGATTTCGGCGGTTGCAAATGCTATGCCTTCGGGCGAGGTAGTCGCCTGCGAGGTTCCGCTGCTTTAGCCGAGCTTGGTTGGGGAACCCTGCGGCGAGCGCGCAAAGCTCTCGATAGCGGCGAGGACGTTAGAGAGGCGCTCGTCCTCGACATCGGAGCCGTCGCTCAGGTTTGCCAGCAGCCCCAGCAGCCGCTCGCGCCGGTCGTGCGGCCTGACCTCCTCCTGCGGCTCGCCGGCGCCAGCTTTCGGCTTCAGGTATTCGAATAGGCGCTCGACGCTTTTGGTCCGCATAACCAACCTGCGGTGCAGCGCTAGGCTCACGACGGGCTGGCGCACGCCAGAATTCCGCACGACCGAGGCGTAGCCGCCCTCCGCGAGCACGACGGCGCGGATCGCCTGCGCGAGTGCGGTGCGCTCGGTCTCGGACAGTCGATTTTCCGCTCGCGGTCTCGGCATATTCGTATTAGTATTCGAATATGATACAAATTGAAATGGCCCTTTCCGAGCATTCGACCTTTTCGCCAAATGTGCTTATGGGAGCGCCGGTGCTGCAGAACTGGCTGTTCCCTCATGGCTCCGGATCGCTGTCGTCCAACGTGGGCGCGGCGGATCTGGCCTATCAGCGGTGGTTCCGGTTCAAGGAGGCTTATTCGCCGAGGCTCGTCATGAACGCGCTGGCCGAGAACGGCCGGCCTGTCGGCCGCTGCATCGATCCGACGGGGGGTTCGGGGACCACCGCCCTCGTGTGCTCGTTCCTCGGCATCGACTGCGACACGGTCGAGGTGAACCCGTTCATGGCCGACCTGATCGCCGCCAAAACCCGCCGATACGACACGGCGACACTGTCGACTGACATCGCCGCCGTTCTAGCTGCCCGTCCGAAGGAGGGCTGTCTTGCTCGTTACGAACACGCGCCGTCCACGCTGGTGCAGCCGGGGGAGAACGGACGATGGGTGTTCAACGCGTCCGTCGCCGCGCAGGTCGGCGCTTTCGCCGACGCGATCGACCGCGTCGACCAGGCTCACCGCCCGTTCCTGCGAGTGATGCTAGGGTCGGTGCTTCGCGACGTCAGCAACGTGATTGTGAGCGGCAAGGGGAGGAAGTATCGTCGGGGCTGGGACCGTCGGATCGTTACCGCCACCGCGGTCGTCGACCGCCTGCGCGACGCGTGTCGCGACGGCTACAGTGACGTCGTCCGGTTCAGCGACCGGCTTCGCGGGCGCGTCAGTGTCTATCACGGCGACGCCCGGGTCAGGACGGCCGAGCTTGGACCGGCGGACTGCGCGATCTTCTCTCCGCCGTATCCCAACAGCTTCGACTACACCGACATCTACAATCTCGAACTCTGGATGCTGGGCTATCTGCGTTCAAGCCAGGACAACCGCGCGCTGCGGCTCGCGACGATGCATTCGCACGTGCAGTTGAACCGCGAAGGCCGCGCGCCGACGGGCGCGTCAGCGGAGTTCGACGTCGCGCTCGGGGCGATCGAGGGCAGCCGCGCGAAACTCTGGCATCGGGGCATCCCCTCGATGCTGCGGTCATACTTCGCTGACATGGAGGGAATTATGTCCGACCTCGCCGAGTCCATCCGGCCGGGCGGGCTGATCACCGTGATCGTGGGCGGAAGCAGCTACGCTGGCATCGCGGTGAACGCACCGAAGATCATCGCCGAGCTGGGGTGCGACATGGGTCTGACCCTCGTCCGCCACTCGCCGCTGCGCGCCATGCGTCTCAGCGCCCAGCAAGGCGGGCAGTTCGGTCTGTCCGAGGATGCGGTTGTCTTCGCCTGCTAGCGCTTGAAGGTCGAGACGACCGCATGCAGCTTGGCCGGATCGCGGAAGTGCGCGCCACCCAGCGGAGTGGAGTCCATCGCCTGGATCGCGTCCGCTAGCTCCTGCAACTCGAAGTGGCTGGCCGGATCGATCGCGCTGACGCCTATCATCGCCTTCAGCTTCTCCCGTCCGAACCTAACCGGCCACCGCGACGCCAGCGCGGCGGTTGAAACCGCTTCCCACGCGGTCAGCCCGTTGCCGTCCTGCATCAGCAGGGCGGCCCTGGCGCGGCTCAGCACGCGCGTGCGCTGCCTAAGCGGAAGCGCCTCGAGCCATGGTCCGATCGCCGCTTCAGCGGCCTTCCAGCCGGCGGGTACGAACAGCTGGCGCGGAGCCTTCATGCACCAACCGACGACGAATTCGACGGTGAAGGCGAGCAGAATCAGGACGACCGTCCACGCGGCGGCTTGGTTCACCTGGGGGTCGGCGAGGCGCGCTATCGCGGCCGCTACGAGCAGGACGCTGATCAGGAATCCGCGCGCCACCGTCGGCAGCCGCGGCGATCGGCTCGGGTTGCCGGCGATGGTCGCCGGCACCAAGTCTGGAAGCGGCAGCTCGAGCTGAACGATTTTCTCAACGTATTGGCCGGCGACCTCGCTCTGCGCGTCGCCACCAAGGTCCTTGGCGATCGCCTCTCCGACGCTCTTCATCAGCTTCGTCCGCTCGTAGGCGAGGAGGAAGGCAATTCTGTCCGCCCGCGGGTGCGCCTCCAACTGCCCGATCGCGCTGAGGACGTCGATGATGTGCGAGGGGGGACAGCGGTCGAGATCCTCGATAAGCACGACAAAGCGCGTTCCGGTGGGCTGCGCGGCGGCGAGCACGTCGAAGTCGTAGGCGAACCGCTCCAGGGCACCGATCGATTCCACCTTGGTGCCGCCGAACATCGTTCTAACGCTCTCGAGCGCGGGCTGCGACAGCTTGGAGACGAGGTAACCT
This sequence comes from Sphingomonas sp. 2R-10, assembly GCF_030062225.1. NCBI lineage: Bacteria > Pseudomonadati > Pseudomonadota > Alphaproteobacteria > Sphingomonadales > Sphingomonadaceae > Sphingomonas > Sphingomonas sp. 2R-10. The sequence continues at coordinate 55,475 of NZ_JASCXF010000030.1, read as the reverse complement.
AGAACGGGAAGGCCGAATATCCCGAGGCCCTCGATCCACTTCTTCGGATCGTCGGAGATGACGCGCGAGAAGCCCCGGACCTCCGGCATCATGAATATGGTCAGCAGGTAGAGGATCGGCGTGAACACCGCGACGTGCATCGGCAGCGACTGTCGCCTGAGCTTGGCCCAGGCGATGCGCCAGAACGCGCCGCGCCAGTCGCGGCGCACGGCGGTGGCGAGGGCATAGGACAGGTTGGCGAGGAACTGCTCCTGGCCGCTCGTCCGCCAGGCGCTGACCGTCACTTCCCTGTGGCGCGCATCGCGGGTGAGTTCGCCCGCGACCAGCTGGAGGGCGCTGGACTTGCCGGAGCCCCATGGCCCCTCAATGCCTAGGACGAGCAGTCCCTTGTTGTACGGGTCGCGGACGATCCGCGCGATGGCCTGGGCGAACGGCCATCTGCCGAAGCGGTCGTCGGCCGGGCGCCTCACGGGGGTGTCGTGTAGAAGCGGTGCGGACGGCGTCACGCGGCCTCGACGTGCCGATGCCGGAGGCTTGTCGGCGGCGTCGCGCATTCGACGTCGGCGGCTTGGCCCGACGGGCAGTTCATGCAGGTGACGTGTGTCGGCAGATCGTCTTTGGCAAGCCTCGCGTCGGCGTCTGCAAGCGCGCGAGCGGCGGCCGCGCCCGCTTTCGCGGGGTCGCCTACGCCGGGGCAGATCGCGGTGATCGCAACGGATGAGGCGGAGCCGATCTTCGAGATGCGGACCAGCCGGTCGTTGGTCGTCATGCGGTAACCGTGCACGTCGCGCACCCCAACCTGGTATTTCAGGAACAGGTAGATCGCGTTCCGGTAGTTCGTCCTGACGTGCGGTCTGGGAGCACCGTTCTCAAAGAAAAGACGTCCAATGCCGTCGTCCTTCGTCATGCCGAGGTGGAAGGCGTCGAGTGAGGCGGGCAGGGCGGACAGCCCGGCTGCCCAGGCGGCGTCGAGCTGACCCGCGAGCGTCATCTCGACCGGCGTGGGAAGCGGAAGGCACGCGAGGCGGACGTAGGCTCGTGTGGTGACCGGATTGAAGGTCACCGACGTCCTGCTCGCTAGTTGGTGGGTCGCCAGCGCCTTCTGGTGGCTGTGGACCGTGTTGAGGCCGGTGGCGCCGAGCGCGACGTTGGCGCGCCTGAGGCTCTGGTTGCAGAGATGGACGGCGCCTGCGACGGCCTCTCCGTTGTGGAGATCCACCTTGGCGCCATCCTCGATCGGAGAGGGGCGGAAGTCGTGGAGGACCAGCGTTATCGGCGCGCCAACCACGAGCCGTCCGTTCGCCCGCTCCTCGAGGACCCAATCGAGGACCTTGGCGACGAACTGGGTGTCGTCGTCGAACCGGGCGCCGGAGAACGTCCGGCGCGCGACCGTCATCGCCTGCACCTCAGCTGGCGTCATCGTCGGCGGTGACGTGGTGCCTCCCGTCACGCGGCCCGTCGCGCCTGCAGGTAGTCGAAGTAGAGCGATATGCTGTCGCGTGCGTCCGGCCGCGCGCCGTCGACGTCGAAGTCCGCCACGTGGCGCGCGGTCGCCGCTGCGAGATTCTCCTCACGCAGGTCCCGGATATCGCCGAGCGCCATGCGTCCGTCACGGAAGGTCGCGTCCTGCTCGATGATCTGCTCAGCGTCCCTGGGGTCGAGTTCGGCGAAGCCGGCGACGAGATCGCGGGCGAAGGCAGCTGTCCGGTGGCCCCAGCTTGAGCGCTTGAGCAGATCGGAGACCTCGAAGCCGGCTTCGGTGAGCGAAAACTCGGAGTCGGATCCGTCGTCGCGGATGCTACCGAGCGTCCGCGACTTCGCGAACCCCTCGGCGGCGAGCCGCATCAACTGCTCCTGCGCCTCGGGATAGAACGGCCTGTCGCGATACTTCAGGATCTTTGGGACCGGCTCGTCGACGCCGTGGATGGGCGCGAGCACCGCTGCGTAGAAGAGCAGGAGGTGCAGCTTCTCTTGGCTCAGAGGCGCAAGGCCCTGGCGGGTCGCCTCTTCCATCACGAAGACGAGCCAGCCCCTCAGCCGGTGCTCGGCGCCGCCGAACTGGACAGGGTCATCGAGGGTCACTCGACGGTCTCCCCGTCGACGGAAGCCGACTCCTCGCCGACGGCCTCGTCGTATCGCTTGTCGTAGAAGGCGTGGTTCTCGCGATAGGCCTTGGTCGGCCTTGCGATCTCGAGGAGGTTGAGCGTGCGCCGCTTGCGCGTCTCGAGATCTTCGGCGTCCGGGGTCCCGAGCAGCTGCGCGATCATGTGCTCGCGGGTGAGGTTGCTGGTGACAAGCAGGATGTTTTCGGGGTGAGCCGCGGCGTAGGTCCGCAGCAGCGCGCCCGCCTTCTCGACGAAGAAGGCATCGAGGCTGGCTTCCGGGGTCTCGACGGCCAGCATCGACGCGCTGCCTTCGGAAGCCACGCGGAGCAGGGCCATGCGGAACGCGAGGTCGATGAACTCCTTCTGCGATTCCGAAACCTCGGTGTGCCAGTCGCGCGAGGTTGGGAGCGAATCCGCGCCCGAGGCGAGCTGGACCTCGAAAGCAGGCCAGTCGATCTTCTCGTCCGACTGCGCGACCCGTGCCTCGCGGTTCGTCCGGTACACGAGGTGGCAGTCCTCGACCATGAATGCGGAGGCGTACTCGCGGAACGCCCCGACGATCGCCTCCTGCCGCTCGGCGATGAAGTGCTTAGAGCGGTAGACGAGGCCCTTGTGCCATTCGACGAGACCGTCGAGGTGGTCGCGCAGGGTCTTCACCTCCAGGTCGATGGTCTCGAGTTTACCTTTTAGCTCGGCGACTTTGGCGATCTGCTCCGCGCGCTGCGCCTCGCTGCGTTCGCGCCGCCGCGCCTGCTCCAGCTTGGCGAGCGTCTGCTGCAGGTCGTCGTTGGCCACGCGATACTGCGCAGTGAGGTCGATCGACGTCTGCGTGAGCCGGTCGACGAGCCGACGCTTCTGTTCGGCCGCCTTTTCAGCCTTGCGCAGCTCATCGAGGCGCGCGTCGGCCATGTCCTCGACGTTGTCCTCGCCGATCGAGGTATCAGCTTCGCAGACGGGGCACTGGTGGTGCTCCATCAGCCGCCGCGCCCGTTCGTAGGTCTCCTCCGACGTGTTGCCGCACACAAGGCAGCCCTCGTGCGAGGAAAGCGCCTGCATGATCAGGTCGCCGGGCGCACGGACCTTGCGGAACGCATGCTGGAAGTAGGCCGCCTCGATACCGCGCAGCGACACCTGCGCCTCAAACGCGTCGGCGCGTGTGCGAAGCAGCCCGTCCTCGGTCCTCCCGATCTCGCGGCTGAAGAACTCGCGCTGCTGGAGCAGGTCGTCGCGTGCCTCCTCCAACGCCGCGACGGCGCTCACCAGCAGGCCGAACTCCTCCATCTCCTTGGTGGCGTCCGGCATCGCGTTGAGCTCTTCCTTGATGGTCTGCCGCAGCTTGTTGGCGGACCAGAGCTTGTTGCGATACTGGCTGTCGGCCTGGAGCACGTCGTTGCGCGCCTTCGAGATCTGCTCGGACAGCTCCTCGTCGACGAGCAGGATGCGTAGGATGACGAACTGGCCGTCGGGATTCCAGATCAGCGGCACCTTCTCCTCAAGGAAGAAGATCAGGTTCCGGACCACGAAGTCGTAGTCGTATCGGTAGCTGATCGATCCACGATCCTTCGCGGCTTGGACGTCAAAGTTCATGAGCATTGCCATGACGTCCATCAGCTCGGCGTCGGAGGCTTCAGGATCGACTGTGGTGATCGTGCTGTGCCCGTCGAGAGCGTATTCCAGGAGCATCAGGTCCTTGAGCGACCGCGTCACCTTCAGGGTGCGGGCTCCGAACCGGAACGTCGCGCTCGCGGTCGCCTCGATGGCGAAGTCGTTCGAGCGCCTGGCGAAGAAGTCGAAATTGCGGTCCCTGACAAGGCCGGCCTGGCGTCGACCTGGACGGTCGCGGTCGGCCTTGGCCGGATCGTAGGGGCCGACAAGCATGCGGAAGATGACGTTAAGGAGCGTCGTCTTGCCGAGGCCGTTGATGCCGACCACGACGTTCACGCCCGGCAGGAACTCGTGATCGAAGCCGGGACCGGCCTCATTGACGTATGGTTCGTATCCGTCGATCGCCAGCCGCGACAGGCGCGGGAATACCAAATTCGGCAAGTCTAGCGGCTCCCATCGTGATTTCTCGCGGTGATCAAGGTTGTTCTCTCCCACTCCGAAGGAATCGCTCGGCCCACTCATATATCAGCGCATTGCGCTGGCTTGGTCCAGCAGGTTGTTCACTAGGCCTCGAAATCGCGGCTCACGCTGAAACAGCCGACGGACTATGCATTGTCATGCCGGGTCCGTTTTGGATTCCTCTCGACCCCGATCAACCCAGCACACCATGGGGGCACGGTCGGGGGCAAATGCCCGCATCCATGACGAAACGTCTTCTTCTGTAAATCGCAAGAGAGACGCAGAGCTTCTACGCCTGCTTCACGAGGCTTAGGTGGCGGCCCAAATGATCGTCCGTTTCGCTCTCTGCGGTCGGAAAGTCGCCGTTCCAACAACGACCCAGATCCAGCCGTCTAGCAGAACCTGAACCGATGACGAGTTTTGTAGAGCGCTCCAGCCGCCTCGAACACCGACTTTTGGGTCCGGCCTCCCGCCGCACCCTTGGCGTCCGGCGCTTGCCTCGGCGCGCAGGGCTTCGCTATGCATGGTCACATGCCGCCGAAGACGCCATGCCGCTGACGTTTGTCGAGTTTCTCAGAGGTGTCGCGCCGGCATCGAAAACGCTGCACTTGACGCACTGCACGGGCATGATGCCTGCGATCGCCGCACTGGAGCGGTTGGCGCTCGTCCCGACCGCCTGCCCCGTATATGAAGAGGACCTCCTCTATCTCTTCTATGGTCGACCGGCCTACAAGCCGCTGTCGCTAGAGGAGGCGGGGGACATGCCCGAGCTTCTGCCGGTCTGCTTCGTCCTTGACCCGTCCGTGCTAGCGTCAGTGGAAAGGGTGGTTCCGTTCGACAGCGGCGGCTTCTCCCGCTATCGCCGCCACCTCGGCGCAGCGCCTCGGCTGGAGCAGTTCGAGGTGCCCGACGACCCTACGGCCGCCGCGCGTGTCGTTGGCGCGTTTTACGGCACGAACAGGCGCTACTTCGACCAGCGGCCCTCGAAGGGGGTAGACGACTTTCCGGCTTCGCGGCCATCCGCGCGCGCCTATGCGCGGCTCATCGCCGACCGTTCGCTCGAGCATGACGACGATCGGCGAGGCGCGATCGAGGTCCAACTCGCCCGCGACGTGCCGCTGGCCGAGGCGCTTCGCGCCGTCGTCGCGCCGCCGCTGATGTTTGAGGATCCAATCGTCCTGGAGGCGTTGGCTGCGTGTCCGGACGCGGCGATGGTGTCCTATCCGACATACGGGCGGCATCGTCCGCAGGATTACTCGCTCCTCGTTTACGACCGCGTTGACGCATTTCTCGGCCTGCAGGGGGCGTTTGAATGAGCGAGGTCCACGTCCTCGTCGGCGCTGCCGATCCAGGCGGTCGGGGGCTCGGCTTCCTGCTGCCGGTTTTCCGACTGCACCCGTCCAACGGCCTCCTCGCGCAACGCGTCTCACCCCAGGGCGAGATCGAGGGCTTCGATCCGGTGCGCTTCGCGGGGCTTCGGCTGCTGGACGTCCCGGTCGACGCCGCCCGTGTTGGCGAGGAGGCCCGGTGGGTGTTCGCGCTGGGCGCTGCCGACGTGTTGGTCGGCGCCGGAGACCGGGGGCGCCGCGAGCTTGAGCGGCGGCTAGACGACTCTCCGCTGCGCCGCATGCCGGCGCTTGCCTTTGAGGTGGCCGAGTTCCTGAACCTGCGCGAGAGGCGCGCCGAGTTCGCCGCGCAGACCTTTAAGCGACTCGGTCGCGCTTCCGAGACAGCCGCGCGTCGCTGGCGAGACCTGAGCGTGCTCACGCCCGACCTGCGCGCCGCGCTCTCAAGCTTGGTCGAAGGTGAGGACGCTAGGCGGGTCGTCGCAACGGCTGACGATGGCGTCGTGACCGTCGTCTGCCCGGGACGGCTCACGGCCGGAGTCGAGGAGGCGGTTCGTTCATCCGTCCGGAAGGCGCTTGCCGGCCTCAAGCCGCTCTACGGTCCGGCTTCCAGTTGGAAGGTGAAAGTCGTCGAAGTGGAGGCGGCATCCCGCAGGGCGCGACGTGCCGACGCCTCGATCTACGCGCCTGATCCGCAACTGCAAGGCCTGGTCCGCGAGCTCGCTGGCAGCCGAGCGTTGGATTTGGAGGGTTTCGCTTTTGACGACGTGGCGGAGTTCGCGCTCGCGGTTCAGGCCAGTGGACGACCCGGCTTCCTCGTCGGCGAGGCGGATGACGACGAGCGGCTGCAGGAGGGAGCGGCTGGACTCGGCATGGATCTCGTGGCGCTAGGGTTGGCGCCGCCAACAGCGGTCATGCGCCCGCTTGTCGCGACGCCCTCCTCGCTCCCCACGATCTTGGTTCCGGCCCCCTCCGGCCGGGCGAGTGGGTCTACGCGCTCGCCGTCCAGGGCCGGGCCGATCGTCCAGGCCATTGCTGTGGCGCTTGCCATCGCCGAAACGCGTGGCGGGGTGGGGTCGCTGCCGCCGCGTAGCGTGCTCGTAAGGGCTCGCGGCATCGGCCCCGACCCTGACACCGACGCCTGGCTTGCGATCCAGGATCGCGCATGGGCGTTGGGGCTGGACGCCTACACCGCGCTTCGAGCGGGCCCGTCCATCAGGCGTTTGGAGGATCGCGGGTTCGGCGCCGACTGGGCGGCGCGGGGCTTCTACCGGCAGCGCGAACCGGTGGACGGCGTTGCATTGAACCCGGCACTCACCGCGATGCGCACGGAGGCGGTCGCCCTGGTGCCGATCGAGGAACCGGATGGAATGGCGGAAGTGAGACGCTTCATCGGCTTCCAGGACGTGCTTGAACAGCAGGGCTGGCGCCTTGCACGAGGTCGTTCGGAGCGGCCGCGACCGAGGAACGTGTCCGGCGCGAGATGGGCGTTCGAACTCGACCCTAGGCAACGCCCAGTGCCTTCCCGCTGGCGCATGGAGCCGCTACTCGAAAACTCGTTCCGCGACATTGCGACGGTGGTGGTAACGCCCGAGGCGGGTCCGGGAGGAATGCTCTCCCGCCTGTTCGGCTACTGGGAACTGACGGCAAGCGTGCGGGACCTCGCCCGGCTCCCTTCGGATCGGTCGACGGTCTACACCCTGCTTGGGAATCAACTCCGCCGCGTCGCCGCAGGCATGCCGTCGCGCGCCCGCAGCCAGTTCGTCGCGTTGCTGATCCACGACGCGCTCGTCGGCGGCGAGGCCGACCCGGAACGGCGCGATGATCTGCACGCCATCGTTCGCCACCCCGAACTGGGCTCGCGCCTGGTGCTTGGTCTTCGGAGGACGAGGACCACCGAGGTTGCCGTCGAATCCGAGGTCCATCCGTCGTTGCTGGACGCCGAGCACCGGCCCTGGGACTTGATCGGCCTGCCAAGGCCGTTTCGGCTCGTCGTACATGACGACGGCGTAGCCGTCGTTCCGCTGCCCGGACCGGATGCAGGCTGGAAGTGAGCACGGGAGAGGCACGGTATCCTTGCGCGTTGGCGGTGTTTTGCCATTCATTGCCCGCTTAACGCCGGTGCGATTTCTGTCCCATTGAAATGAACTGATGTCCAAAGCTAGGGTCGCAAGAGCCGGACTGAACATCTATTTCTGGGTCTGTGACAACAAAACTCGCAGTCGCAGAGCAATTCAGAGGTCTTGCGCGTTGTGCCATCAAGGTGTAGCAACTGGATGTGCAAGTCCGTCTTGCATGCCAACGAATTCAGATACTTGCCGAGTGCGTTCCTAGGGTGAGACTCCTGCCGCCCCAGCCAGTTTGCTAATTAAGTTTTTGTTTCAGCTGCGGGAAATCTGATCGTCCGCCCGACCGCAGCGGATATGTAAGGGTGGCGGCGTGCCAGTCTCGGGATGCACGATGCCGAAATTGGCACGCCTGCCTGCGGATAGGTCGGCCGCGGCGTCCTCAGGCAGCGTCGGCGAGATGCTCGCGAGCCATGTCGCCGACGGCTCGGCGGGGATCGGCAGATGTCGGGCAGCCAGGCAAGCCCGCCGGTATCGGCGTTGCGCCGAGCCGCAACGGGCGTGGATGCGCCGCCAGTCCCTGAGGCGGTCGAACATGCTCTCGATCCTGTGGCGCCCCCGGCAAGGTCATTGGTCGCCGACCAGATCCGTCCAGTTCAGATCGAACCGCGCCAGATACTTGCGCAGGCGATCCGCGTCGTTGGTCGACGTGCGTTGGCGGCGCGAGGCGGCGAACAGTGCGCGCCCGGCGTCGGACAGGGAACGGCTCGCCCGACATGTCGCGACGACGTGCGCCAGCTGTACCCGGTCGAACGGGTCGAGCCGGTCCAGTCGGTCGGACGACATCAGCCCTGCGAGCGGGTCGGATGCGGCCGAGCCACCGGCCCACAGGCGTTCGAGCCGTGCGACCTCGCCCGTGACGCAGTCGACGGTGATCCGCCCGGACGGGCTGAAGGTCGCCATCCGCGTGACGCTGGCGGCAAGATCGCGGAAGTTGCCCGGCCAGCGGGCCCCGGCACCGGTTGCGAAGCCGAGATAGCGGTCGCGCGCTTCCTTGTTGAACGTGATGCGGTCCCCCTCGCGCTCCGCGTGGCGATCGAGTTCATAGTCCAGATTGGGTGCGATATCCTCGCGACGCTGGGCGAGACCCGGCAGGGTAAAGGTCCAGAGGTTCAGCCGCGCATAGAGGTCGTCGCGAAACGTGCCCGCCGCGACGCGGGCGGCAAGGTCGCGATTGGTGCCGGCAATCAGCTGGAAGTCGCTTTGGACTTCGCGGTCGGCGCCGACCGGCAGGAAGCGTTTGTCCTCGATTGCGCGCAGGATCATCGCCTGTTCGTCGAGGCCCAGTTCGCCGATCTCGTCGAGGAACAGCACGCCGGTATCGGCAGTGCGCAACAGTCCGGCGCGGTCGGCGGCGGCGCCGGTGAAGGCGCCCTTGCGGTGACCGAACAGCGCCGACATCGCGCCGTCGCCTTTCAGCGTTGCGCAGTTCACCTCGACCAGCGGCCCCTTCACTTGCCGTTTGACCCGCTTCAGTTCGTAGATGCGCCGGGCGAGCTGGCTCTTGCCGGCACCCGTCGGGCCCATGAGCAGCAACGGCGCGCGGCTGCGAACCGCCACCTGCTCGATCTCGTCGATCATCGCGTTGAAGGCGGTGTTGCGCGTGTCGATTCCCGATTTGAGGAAACTGGTGCTCTCGGCGCTGTCTGCGGCAAAGCGCGTGGCGATGCTGTCATAGCGCGACAGGTCGAGGTCGATGATGTTCCACGTCCCCGCAGCACCGCCCGGCCCCCGTACCGGCTGCGTCTGGAGCAGTCGACCGGGCAGATAATGCGCCTCAGTCAGCAGGAAGAGGCAGATTTGCGCGACGTGGGTGCCGGTCGTGATGTGGACGAGATAGTCTTCGGCATCCGGATCGAACGGATAGGCCCGCGCGAAGTCGAGCAGTTTGCCGTAGACTTCCTCGAAATCCCACGCATCGGCGAAATCCATCACCTGCATTTCGACCTGTGTTTCCGGCGACACCGACGCGATGTCGGTTGCAACGAACGCGGCAAGGCGCGCGTGCTGCGTCCCGTGGATCAGGACGAGCCGGTCGATCCGCAGGTCCTCTTGCATCGTCAGGCCGACCGTCGGCCGCCAGCGGTTCCAGCGCTGGGTGTCGAACTTGCCCGCATCGAGGGTCGAGCCGAGAAAACCGATGGCGACAACAGGTTTCATGACGATATGATAGGATAAGGTACGATCCATGTCGATCATGTGTAATGGATAGGGTCCTTCGGGGCGTCCGACCGAAATTACGATAAAAACCTTGTTTAAGAGCGGGATGATCGGTTCTCGCGCTTATTAAGCCGCATTTGGCACGCTCCTCGCTAAGCAGGCTTCGTCGGATCGCATGGTATCGAACGCTCCGACACGCGGCAGAGGCGGCCGGAATAGGCCGGCCGCCTCAGAGGTAAGTCCGAGGAGTTAGACGATGACCGCCACTGCTTACGAAGTTACCGACGTCCCTGGTGGCGTGCCCATCAAGGCCTGGACGCGGGGCGTGCCGGTCGAGGATGGTGCGCGGGCCCAGCTGGCACGCGCGGCGCAGATGCCCTTTATCTTCAAGCATGTCGCGGTCATGCCCGACGTCCACATCGGCATCGGCGCGACCGTGGGGTCGGTGATCCCGACCAAGGGCGCGGTCATTCCCGCCGCCGTGGGGGTCGATATCGGCTGCGGCATGATGGCGGCGCGTACCTCGCTGATGGCGAGCGACCTGCCCGACACGCTGGACGGTGTCCGTTCGGCGATCGAGCAGGCGGTGCCGCACGGCCGCAGCGTCGGCCGCGGCAAGCGGGACAATGGCAGCTGGGGTTCGCCCCCGCCCGCGATCGTTGCGGCATGGTCGACGCTGGTCCAGCGGTTCGACCGGCTGTGCGACAAGCATCCGCGGCTCAGGAACACGAACAACCTCGTGCATCTGGGGACGCTGGGCACCGGCAACCACTTCATCGAGCTATGCCTCGACGAAGTCGGCGCGGTGTGGGTGATGCTGCATTCGGGGTCGCGGGGCGTCGGCAACGCGATCGGCACCTTCTTCATCGAACTCGCCAGGCAGGACATGCGCAAATGGCATCTGAACCTGCCCGACGAGGATCTGGCATACTTCCCGGAAGGGACCGACCATTTCGACGACTATGTCGAGGCAGTCGGCTGGGCGCAGGACTATGCCGCGCTCAACCGGAGGATGATGATGACCAACGTCATCGCCGCGCTGCGCAGCGTCATCACCAAGCCGTTCGAGGCGGAGCTGGAGGCGGTCAACTGCCACCACAATTACGTCACCCGTGAGAACCATTTCGGTGAAAATGTGCTGGTGACCCGCAAGGGTGCGGTGCGCGCGGCGAAGGGCGTGATGGGGATCATCCCCGGATCGATGGGCGCCAAGTCGTTCATCGTCCGCGGGCTGGGCAACCCGGAATCGTTCGACAGCTGCTCGCACGGCGCCGGCCGGGTGATGAGCCGGACCGCCGCCAAAAAGCTGGTGACGCTCGACGAGCATATCGCCGATACGGCGGGGGTCGAATGCCGCAAGGACGAAGGCGTGATCGACGAGACGCCCAGGGCCTATAAGCCGATCGAAGCCGTGATGGCCGCGCAGGCCGATCTGGTGGAGATCGTCCACACGTTGAAACAGGTGGTGTGCGTGAAGGGGTGAAGCGGGGCGACAGGCTGGGAGCCTGTCGCCCCGCTTCACCGGCCGCGAAGGCGGCCGAGGACGATGCACGCCACCTACAAGAGTGGAAATCATGATCGAGATTGATGGAGCGGAGGGCGAAGGCGGGGGACAGGTCGTGCGCAATGCGTGTGCGCTGTCGCTCGTCACCGGGGAGCCGGTCCGCATTACGAACGTCCGTGCCAGGCGGTCGAAGCCGGGGCTGATGCGCCAGCATGTCACCGCGGTCGAGGCGGCCTGCGCCATCGGCAGCGCAACCTGCGAAGGGCTGGTCGTCGGGTCGTCCGACCTGACCTTCCGCCCCGGTCGGGTGATGACGGGCGATTATCGCTTCTCGGTCGGCACGGCCGGCTCGACCGGCCTCGTCCTCCAGACGGTGCTGATGCCGCTGCTGCTCGCCGATGGTCCGTCGCGGCTGGTGCTGGAAGGCGGCACCCACAACATGCTGGCCCCGCCGTTCGAGTTCGTCGAGCGCTGTTTCCTGCCGATCGTCCGGCGGATGGGCGGGCAGATCGACGCGCGGCTGGTCCGCCACGGCTTCTACCCACGCGGTGGCGGGCGGATCGAGGTCGACATCACCCCCGGTCCGCTCCGGTCGGTCGAATGCGTGACGCGGGGAGGGGCACTGGGCATGTCGGCCTGCGCCCTGTTCGCCGGGCTGCCCATGTCGATCGCCGAGCGGGAGATTGCCGTGGTCCGCAAGGCCTTCGACTGGTCGGAGCGCGAATGCTTCATGCGCGAACTGCCGGTCGATCAGGGACCGGGCAGCATCCTGCTGCTGGAGGCGCAGTTCGAGCATGTCACCGAGATCGTCAGCGGCTTCGCGCAACTGGGCACGACGGCGGAGCGGGTTGCGAAGACGGCGGTCGGCCGGGTGCGCGGCTATCTGGCGTGCGATGCCCTTGCCGGACCATATCTCGCCGATCAGTTGCTGTTGCCGATGGCCCTGGCGGGCGGCGGCGCGTTCACCACCGTCAAACCGAGCGAACATGCGCGCACGGCGGCGAAGGTAATCGAGCGCTTCACCGGTCGGCGTACGCGTTTCGAACAGCAGGCGGGCGGCACCCATGCGGTTACGATCACCTGACCATGGGAGGCTGACGGGGGTGGCTTGGACCAACATCCATTCGGTGACGTTGGCTAGCCAGGTCAGGAAGGAGCGGGGAAGCGCCTTGGAATTGGACGGGATGCCCGTTCGCCGAACGACAATGGATGGGGGCGATACGACCGGGCAGCGCGGCAACCGCGAACGGACCTTCCGTCGCTGCTACGCTGACGGCGACATATGCTGGTGGGATGCGTGCCGGATCAGGGCTGTGCCCCGGCCCGCAGCCAACCCGTGACCGAATAGCGCCGCGTCGGGGCGGCGCGCGTCACCTCGCTGACGCTATGATCCTGCGGCACCGAAAAGAGCGTCAGCCGGTTGAAGTCCGGCGCCACCGCGCGCAATTTTCCGGCCTGTCGGTGGAACAGCAGCAATCCGCCCCATTCGGGTCGCCAGTTCGGCGTCAGGCCGAAAACATACGCGGTCCGACGGTGCTTCCCCGCCACCGCATCGTCATGGACCGTCAGGAAATCCCCGGGAGCATAGGCGGTCGCCTGTGCATCGGCGAAGCGCACGTCGTCCGCGCCGGTGATCGTGCGCAGGGCGGCAAGCATGGACGGCGACGACATCCAGCGGACGAACGCGCCGAGCGGCGTGTCGTCGGCGTCCCGATCGTACCGCGCATCAGACACGCGAATGCTGTCGAAGCGGAACTGGAACCCTGCGCGCGCGGCGGCATAGACGGCAAGTTTCAGCGCCTCTGCGCGATTGGGCGGGATCGCCGCCCATCCCGGACGGTCGAATTCGACCACCCGGTCGCCGCTCAGCACCAGCTTGCGCCAGTCGCCTCGCGCCGCAGATGCGCGGCGAGCAACAGTGCGTCTTCCCCGGACACCGGGCTGTCGATTACCACATGCCCGTCGCGGCGGTAGGTGTCGGCAAGGGCGTCGAGATCGAGGGCCGGGTCGAGCGAGAACATCGCGTTCGATGGATGGCACCGATCGCCCGGCGAAAGACGCCCCGGATCGGCAATGCCGTATCCGCCGGATTTCGGTTCGATCACATGCTGCCACAATTCCCGCGATGGTTCATGGCGAACGCCGCGCGCTCCGCTCACGACCGACGGCTATTTACGTTTCTTCGCGGTGGTCGCGGTGAAGTCGGGGTCCTTGTTCGCCACCCAGTCGACGAACTTGCGTACGTCGGGATGCAGCAGCAGCGCCTCGACATCGGTGCCGTGGCGCTGCAGTTCGGAATTGGTGAAATTGGCCATCAGCGTCTGCTGGCAGATCGGGTGCATCGGCACCACGTCGCGCCCGCCGCGACTCTTGGGCACGGGGTGGTGCCATACGATGGTCTTGCCGGTCGGGCGGCCGCACAGCCAGCACGGCACCACGACCGGGGCGGCGTCCTCGCCGCGATCCGGTTCGGGATAGGGGCCGTGTCGGGGGCGTTTGCGGGCCATGCGTCAGTCCTGATAGCGTAGGGTGTTGGCGAACCCGTCATTCGCCTTCGTCATCTTCCCGACCTTGCGCAGCGTCGCGCGGACGTGCCGTTCAAAGCGGCGATCGTCGTGGATGCCGGTGGTCGGATAGCCGTCCTGTGCCAGCAGCGCCTTGACCCGCGCGGCGAACGCCGGCTGATCGTCGGCATGTTTGCCGGTCTGCAAGGCGCGGCAGGCCCATTCCTCCGCCGCCGCCTTGTCATAATCGTCCTGCGCCACGTGGCCGCGCCGGTCCGCCGCCGCCTGGTCGAGCCGGGCGGCTTCGATCCGCCGTTCCAGCCACGTACGGACCAGCGCGGCATCCCATGTCTTCGCGTCGTTCATCCGCTGCCCCATCCTGTCGCGTGTCGCTTAGCCGAAAGGGCGCGCGAGGACACCCTTCGCGCCCGAATGGCGTTTCGATCTTTGGGTGATGCAAAGGAGAACATTGCCATGTCGCCCCAATCCCGATGCCGCCGCCGCCGTGCTGGTCGACCGGCCGGCGACGGTGCTGGCGACGCGGATCCGGGACGATGATCGCGGCGAGGGGCGCTGATCCGTCACCGCGGATCGAGCGCCACCATCACCACGTCGTGATCGCGCATCGGTATCGTGGTGCGGGCGATGCCGTCGCGCCCGACCCGTACGGCGCTCACGACCGGCTTGTCCGTGGTCAACGCTTGCAGCTGCGCCAGCTGGGCCGGGGTCAGCGTCGCCGGGCGGCCCATCCGCAGATAGGCGGTGTAGGCGTCGTTGCTCTCGTAGCCGGTGCGCCGCACGCTGAGGCGATAGGCACCGGGTTTTAGCCCGGCGACGCTGAGCCGCAGCGGTGCGGCCGGTGCCGCCGGGCGGACCTTGGTGAAGAAGGGCCGATTGCTGACCGGCTGGTCGGGCAGCACGTCGCGCCATGCCAGCAGCTGCACCGATCGGCCCTTGACCGTCGCGATGCTGGCGGCGTCGCCGGTCGGCAGTTCGCGGTCGCCCAGGTCGGCCAGATATTTGTACGCGAACCACGACGGCTTGCGCACGCCCTGCGGCGTCATCAGCCCGAACCCGCCCTCGAACGGCTTGCCCTGCGGCCCCGGTTCCTCGAACAGGTCGCTGAACGTCCAGTAGCTCATGCCCTGCACCAGCCCTTCGGTCCGGCGCAGCTTCGACAGGATATAGGCAGCGCCGAGATAGTCGTCATGGACCGGGTCGCGCGGGCTGTAGCTGGTGCTCCATTCGGTAAAGAACAGCGGGAGGCCGGCGTGCCGCGTCGCCTCGATCTCGGCGCGCACCTTGCGGACGTCCTGCACGATCGCATCGGGATCGCGTGAGAGCCGGGTGTCGTCTTCGCCCTTTTCATCCAGAAAGCCGCCATCGACGCCATAGGTGTGCGTCGTCACGAAATCGATCGGCAGCTTTTCGCGGTCGACATAGCCGAGCAGCTCCGGCACCCATGCGGCGGCGGCGGTCGAGGGGCCGCCGACGCGAAGCGTCGGGTCGATCGCCTTGATCGTCCGCGCGGTACGGCCGTAATAGTCGAAATAGGCCTGCTGGTCGGCCTTTTCCCAGAAACCGGCGAGGTTGGGCTCGTTCCACACCTCGAAATACCAGCTGCGCACCTCGTCCGCGCCGTAGCGGTCGATCAGGTGGCGGACAAAGGCATCGACCAGCGCCGACCATTTCTCCGGCTGGGGATGCGAGGTATTGCCCTTCCAGTAGAAGATCGTCTGGTTCGACTGCTTCATTGCATCGGGGGTGAAGCCCAGCTCGACGAACGGCTTGAGCCCCATTCCCAGCAGACGGTCGTACAGCCGGTCGAGCCGGGTCCAGTCATAGACCGGCTTGCCGTTCACCTCGCGGTAGGTGCCCAGTTCGTCGGCGAAGACGTGGTGGAAACGGATGTAGCGGAAGCGCAGCTCCTTCTGCACCGTCGCCAGCTGCGCGAGGCTGTCGTCGCGTTGCAGCGTGCCGGGAAAGTCGGAGCCGATCGACAGTTGCGCCATGCGGTCGCGCGGCTTCGTCGTTCCGGCCACGTCGATGGCGATCTGGCGCGCCGCCGTCCCCTGCGCCGCCGCCGGGGTCGCACCGAACGGGGGCAGGGTGGCGCACAGCGCCAGCGCCGCGGCCAGCAGCGCGGCCCGAGCGCGCGTCACTTCGCCGCTCCCACGATCGCCTGGATCGTGTCGGCATGGACCGCGCGTCCGGTGTTGCGGTCGAACAGGCCGAGGGTATGGTTGCCGGTCGGGCCGTTGTCCCAGTAGATCGGGACCATGCCGTGCTGCACCGCCGATCGCGTGACGTAACGGTCCCATTCGGTCCGGTACTTGCCCGTGGGATCGTACTCCGTCTTCGATATCGCGCCATATTCGCCGAGGATGACGGGAATGCCCTTGTCCCCGAACGCGACCTTCACCTTCTGGAACGTCGCGTCGACATATTGCTCGTTGGCCCAGGTCTGCGCCGCCTTCGGATCGGTCGCGCCGGCACCCCATTGCCAGATCGGGCTCTTTTCGTTCAGCGCGAAATCATAGGGGTCGTAATAATGCACCTCCATCATCATACGCCCGACAACGCTGTCGGTCGGCAGCGTCGCATTGCACGCGATGCTGTGATCGATGTTGGTGTTATAGCCCTGCACGACCAGATAGCGCGCGGCATTGCCGCCGCCGGTGGCGCGCACCGCATCGACGAACACCTTGTTGAAGCCGTTCTGCACCGCGCAGTTTTCCGCCGTCGGCGCGTTGTAGTTGTCGGTGACCATCACTTCGTTGGTGCCCGCGAACAGCAATCGGTCGTCATGGTCGCGGAAGCGGGTCGCGATCTGCGTCCAGAAGGTCTTGAGCCGCGCGTTCGCCGCCGCCTGATCGGCATAGGTCGGTTGCAGCCAGCCCCCGTCCCAATGGACGTTGATGATGACGACCAGCCCGGCCTGCCGCGCCTGATCGACCACCTGTGCCACGCGGTCGAACCATGCCGATCCGATCCGATCGCTCGCGTCGGCATATTGTTTCCACGACACCGGCACGCGGATGCTCCTGAACCCCGCCGCGGCGACCGCGTTCAGCAGCGCCTGCGACGCGGCCGGATTGCCCCACGCCGTCTCCTGCGACGTGGTCGCCGGGGCGGGGGCGCTGCCGATCGCCTCCAGCGTGTTACCGAGGTTCCAGCCGGGGGCCATCTGCGCCGCGAACTGCATCGCGGTCGGTGTCGCCGATGCGGTCGCGGACGCCGTCGGGGTGGGGGTGGGTGTCTGGACCGGTGCCGGCGTCGGTGCCGCCGACACGCTGCCCGACGCGGTGCTGGCTCCCGAGCAGTTGGCGACCAGCCCGATCGCAAACACCGCGGCGGCGGCATTGCGTCCCTTGCGCATCGATCCCCTCGAACTTTCCATATGGGTCATCCCGTTCCTAAGATATTCTTGTTGTGTCATGCCGTTCGCGCAAGGCCGCTGCCGTCCAGCCGGATGACCGGCAGCATGGCATCGGCAGGTGCCGGCGGCAATGTCAGGGTAAGTCCGTCGGCGCTGCGCCGCATCGCGACCGTCCCGCCGCCCAGCAGCGTCGCGCGCTCGATCCGGCCTGCAGCCTTGCTGCCTAGCGCGCGGATCGTCACCGGACCCGTGGGCCAGCCGAGCAGGATGGCGTTGAGCGCGCCGTCCTTCGTCGTGAAGCGGATGTCCTGCGCGCCGAGCTTCGCCGCCTGCCCTTCGTTGTGCATCCCGCCCGACAGGTCGGTCGGCCCCTCGCCGTAGATGCGCCACGGACGCGTGCCGTAGATCGCGTCGCCATTGGTCCGCATCCAGCGGCCGATCGCGTCGACGATGCGTTCCTCCTCGGCATCGATCGTGCCGTCGCCGCGCATCGGCACCGACAGCAGCAGGTTGCCGTTCTTCGACACGACATCGGCCAGCCGTTGCAGCACCTGCACCGCCGGCACATAGGATTTCCGCACGAACCGGTCGCGGTTGTAATGCCAGTCGCCGATGCAGGTGCAGGTCTGCCACGGTTCGGCGCGCAGCCGGTCGGAAAAGCCGCGTTCGATATCCTCGACCATCGCCTGCCGCTGGAACGCCGACAGCACCTTGCCGGTCAGCACGACGTCGGTGCGGCCCGTCCGCGCGACCGAATGATTGTAGTAATGGGCCAGCGCCTCCAGCCCGACCGACCCGAACGGCAGGCCATAATCGTCGAGATAGATCAGGTCGGGATCATAGCGTTCGACGAGCACCTTCTGCCGGCGCAGCCAGCCCGCGACGAAGTCCGGATTGGCGGCCGGCGCGAACTCCATCCAGCGGCCGCTGGTCGCGGCCAGCCATGCCTCCATCTGTTCGACACTGGTGAAACCGTCGGGCGGCGGCGTCACCGCGCCGGTATAGAGCGCCTGCGGGTCGAGCCCGTCCCACCACTTCCCGCGCCCGTCCGCCCTGGTCAGGCGCGCAGCATCGTAACGCTGGCCGGCGCGCGGACCGGTCGGGTCATAGCCATAGGCGGTCTGCCACCAGTGCCATGCGTGGCTGGCATGGTTGCTGACGCCGAAGCGCAACCCCTCGCCACGCGCCGCGCGTTCCCAGTCGCGCACGATGTCGCGGCGCGGGCCGACGCGGGTGCTGTTCCACGGATGCGGGCTGTCGAACAGGTCGAGATTGTCGTGATGGCACGCCATGCCGACGAAGTAGCGCGCGCCCGCCGCCTTGTAGCGCCTGACCAGCGCGGCCGGGTCCCACCGCTCCGCCTTCCACGTCCCGATGATATCGAGGAATCCGGTGTCGGCGGGATGGCCATAGGTCGCGCGGTGGTGGTCGTAGGCGGCGTTGCCCTGCTGGTACATCTGCCGGCCGTACCAGTCGCCGGCCTCGGGTTGGCATTGCGGTCCCCAATGGCCCCACATCCCGAACTTCGCGTCGCGAAACCATGCGGGGGTGGAATAGGCGTCGGCGATCGAGCTCCAGTTCGGCTGGATCGCCGTGCGCGTCTGCGCACCGACGGCTGCGGCCCCGGTCAGCGCGGCCGATCCGGCCAGGAATTGGCGGCGCTTCATCGGGACATCTCCCTTCGGGATGGATGGTCGAGAAATTCGGCATGGGTCGGCATCGCCGCGACCCCGCGACCGATCAGGTCCCTCATGCGGGCGAGCGTTTCGGACCGTCGCGCATCGCCCTGCGCCGCGGCGATCGGGTCGGGGCCGGCGGGCCATAGTCCCTGGCCCAGCAGAACCGCCGTCCAGCTCGGTTCGCGGAACAGCTCGTGCGGGTCGAGCATCAGCCGGCCATGTGCGGCGAACAACGCCATGCGATCGGCCAGCGTATCGGGCACCTGCATCGTGCGCACATGGTTCCACAACGGCGAATCGTCGCGCCGCGTCAGGTGATAGTGCAGGATGATGAAGTCGCGGACCGCCTCGAACTCGCGGGTCATCAGGCGGTTGTATTCGGCGGTGGTCGCGGCATCGAACCCGCTGTCGGGGAACAGCGACATCAGCGTCACGATCCCGCGCTGGACCAGGTGGATACTGGTCGATTCCAGCGGCTCGACGAACCCGGCGGCAAGGCCGAGCGCGATGACATTGCCCTGCCAGAACGCCTTGCGCCGCCCGGTGGTGAAGCGCAGCGGGCGGGGGTCGGCCAGCGGCTCGCCGTCGAGCCCGGCCAGCAGCTCGGCAGTCGCCTCGTCGTCGGAGATATGACGGCTGCAATAGACATGGCCGTTGCCGACCCGGTGCTGCAACGGAATCCGCCAGCGCCATCCGGCGCGGCCGGCGGTCGCGCGGGTGAAGGGATCGGGTGCGGCGACCGGGGCGCTGGGCACCGCCACCGCGCGGTCCATCAGCAGCCAGTGCGACCAGTCGATATAGCCGGCGTGCAGCGTCTCCTCGATCAGCAACCCGCGAAACCCCGAACAGTCGACGAACAGGTCGCCTTCGATCCGGCGGCCGTCGGCCAGCACCACCGCGGCGACATGGCCGCGGTCGTCGCGCACCGCCTCGACGATCCGCCCCTCGATCCGCGTCGCACCGTTGGCGGTCGCCTGGCCTGCGAGGAAACCGGCATAGCGGACCGCGTCGAAATGCAGCGCATAGGCCATGCGCGAATGGACATGCGCCGGATCGTCGGCGGTACGGACGAAGCGTCCGGCCTTCGCCGCCTGCGCCACCAGCGAATAGTCGCCGAGCGCGCCGGTCCGGTTGCTCAGCCAGTGGAGGTGGAAGGGGATGCCGTTCAGGTCGGCACCATAATGGCCGAACGGGTGGAAATAGGTTTCGCCGACAGCCCCCCAGTCGCGAAACTCGATACCAAGCTTGTAGGTGCCGCCCGTCGCCCGGATCAGCGCATCCTCGTCGATGCCGAGCAGCCGGTTGAATTGCAGGATCGGCGGGATCGTCGCCTCGCCGACGCCGACCGTCCCGATCTCGGCGGATTCGACCAGCGTCACCGCGCACTGGTCGGCGCGGAACTGATGGGCGAGGACGGCGGCTGCCATCCACCCGGCGGTGCCGCCGCCGACGATCACGATCCGTTTGATAGGTTCCGGCGCCAAGTCCTTACCTCCCCTTGAAATGTTATCCGGTATCCGGAAATAATAATTGTCATATAATATAGGTCGGACGCTTGTGCGTTGCATATCTAAAAGTTATTCCCACCGGCAACAAAGGTTGGGCGGCGTCGAAGGGACGGCGGCGTACCAGACACAGGGAGAGGCAAGATGCGCAGATCATTCTTCACGACCGGACAGTTGCTGCGGGGCGGCACGTCCGGACTGGCCATCGCGCTGTTCGGAATCGTCACGCCGGCAGCATTCGCCCAGACCACGCTGCCGCCGGTCGCCGGCACGGGCGGTCAGCCTGATTCGACCGTCGACGCATCGGCGCAAACCCAGACCGAAACTGACAGCGGTGACATCGTCGTCACCGGGCTGCGCCAGTCGTTGCAGAGCGCGCAGGCGATCAAGCGCAACGCCGACCAGTTCGTCGATTCGATCACCGCGCAGGATATCGGCCGTCTGCCCGACGTGACCGTCGCCGAAGCGCTGCAGCGCGTGTCGGGCGTGCAGATCACCCGCAACCGCGGCGAGGGCAGCGGCGTCGCCGTGCGCGGCCTGACACAGGTGCGTACCGAACTGAACGGACGCGACATCTTTTCCGCCAGCGGCGGCCGCGGCCTGTCGTGGGAAGAGGTCGGCTCCGACCTGCTCGCCGGCGTCGACGTCTACAAGAACCCGTCGGCCGAACTGGTCGAGGGCGGCCTGTCAGGCACCGTCAACCTGCGCACCCGGCTGCCGTTCGACCAGCCCGGACAGCTGGTGTCGGCCAGCGCGGCGTCGACCTATTACGACCTTGCCGGCAAGAGCGGGCAGCAGGTCTCGGGAATCTACAGCAACCGCTGGGACACCGGCATCGGCGAAATCGGCTTCCTTGCCAATATCGGCTACCAGACGACGTCGTTCCGCGAGGACGTGGTGGTGGTCGAACCCTTCTACCAGCATGGCCCGGCGGCGCCCGGCGTGCAGGGACCGGTCCCCGGCTTCAACAACCAGACCGTGCTGCTGCCCCATGGCGGCGGCTTCCGCACCGCCTATGGCGATCGCGAACGGCTGAGCGGGACCGCGGCGCTGCAATGGCGTCCGACCGACGGCCTCGAACTCTATGCCCAGTATTTCCGGGCGGACTACAAGTTCAACGAAGCCGGCAACTCGTTCTTCTCCTATGGCTCGGACGTGCCGCCGTCGCCGGATCGTCCTTTCACCGTCGATGACAACGGTGTCGTGCGGACCGGCTATCTCGACAATGCCGGGACCGATTCGGTCAATTTCGGCACGGTGCGCGATACCAGCACGACCGACATTTCGGGCGGCGTCCGCTGGAACGTGACCAACGACGTGAAGCTGTCGGTTGACTATCAGCATATCGATTCGACCGTAGAACAAACGACGCTGAACCTGACCGCCAGCGCGCTCAACCCGCGGACCAGCGTCGCCGGGCTAGGCCAGGATTACGACCTGTTCTTCGACCTGACCGGCAAGGTGCCGGTGTTCCAGTCGACGACGCCGAACTATTTCAGCAACCCGGCCAATTACGGCATGACGGCGATCCTGCCCTATGGCGAGCAGAACGACGCGACCGCCGACGCCATCCGCGCCGACCTGACCTGGGACTTCGGCGAGGGGTTGATCCGCGAGGTGCGCGCCGGTGTGCGCTATACTGACAAGAGCGCGATCAACCGCAACACCACCTACGACACCTGGACCGCAATCGGTTCGACCTGTGCCAACTGGTCGTCGGACGCGGGCTGCACGCTGCTGTCGGAATTCCCGCAATATGCCCAGCAGAACCTGTACCAGCAGGACCTGTTGCGCGGTAAGGCACGCAATTCGGTGTTCGGCCCGGTCTGGCAGTTCCGTGACAGCCTTGTCACCGATGCGCAGGCGGCGTTCGACGCGGTGCGCGCGATCAGCGGGCAGAACATCAGCTTCCGCCCGTACGATTCGCCCAACGCGTTCCTCGGCACGATCGGCGAAAAGAGCTATGCCGCCTATCTGCGCGTCGGCTTCGGCGGCGACATCGGCACCGTCCGCTTCGACGGCAATGTTGGCGTGCGCGCCGTGCGGACCGAAACGGAAGCGCTGGGCCGCCGCGTGCTCGTCTATCGCACGCCCGGGGCCGCGCCGATCACCAACCCGGATGGCACGGTCACCGCGGCGCCCAACATCACGCTGGACCAGCCGTTCGGTGGCGGGCGCGATTACGACCGGTATCTGCCGAGCGTGAACCTGAAGGTGAACCTGACCGACGAGCTGATCCTGCGCGGCGCCTTCTCGCAGAACTTCTCGCGGCCCAGCTTCGCGCAGCTCAACCCGCAGTTCAACCTGAGCGTCAGCTACACCGACGCGAACAGCGTCGCGCCGACGCTGGCCAATCCGGCGCTGCCGTACAACGCCACGACCAACCCCTATGTCGGGACCGGCACGGCGCTGGGCGATCCCAACCTGCGTCCCGAAGAGGCGACGAGCTACGATCTGGCGCTTGAATGGTATTTCGATCCGGTCGGCTTCGTCTATGCGACCGGCTTCTACAAGAACCTCAAGAACCTGCTGGTCGATCGCGCCGCCGCCCCGGTGTTCCAGGATCTGGCCGGTCTCGGCACGGTGCGCTTCAACGTCCGGCGCTGGGTCAACGAATCCGAGGGCTATGTCCGCGGGTTCGAGGTCGGCGGACAGAAGTTCCTCGACTTCCTCCCGGCGCCGTTCGACGGGCTGGGCGTGCAGGCGAACTATACCTTCGCCGACAGCGATGCTGGGCAGGCGGCGGCCGGCGACATCAACAGCAGGACGCAGATCAGCGTCGGACTGGTGAACCTGTCCAAGCATAGCTACAACCTCGTCGCGCTGTACGACAAGTTCGGGCTGAACATGCGCGTCGCCTATAACTGGCGCAGCAGCTTCCTGCAGGGCACGGCGAACACCGGCACGCAGAACCTGCCGATCTTCGGCAACGCCTATGGCACGCTCGACGCATCGGTGACCTACGACGTGACGCCGCAGTTCGCGATCACCCTGGACGGTCAGAACATCCTCGATACGGCGTTCAAGTCGTACCAGATTTTCGACGACCGGCCGCGCGACTATGGCATCAACGACCGCCGTTTCTCGGTTCGGGCGCGCGTCAAGTTCTGACCGCCGCCCATCTTCTCCCCCCTCACGCCGGGCGACCTCGTCGCCCGGCGTTTTTTTATGCGCGAAGCGATAGCGGTCCGAGCGGATCGCCGATCAGCCCGCTGACCATAGCTGCCTGGATCCGGGTTGCCGGCCATAGTTTCGACAGCGGTCCGATGACGCGGTCGCGGATCAGCGGGATGATGCGGCTGTCCGATTGATAGACCGGCGTGAACAGCGCGGTCAGCGCCTGATAGAGCCGGACGTGCCGCCGCCGCATCGCCACCGCATCGGCAAGTGCCGTCGCCACGTCGGGCGCGCGGCGTAGGGCGAGTGCCAGCGCATAGGCGTCCAGCAGCGCCATGTTCGCCCCCTGGCCCAGCTGCGGACTGGCCGAATGCCAGGCGTCGCCGAGGTGCAGCATCCCCGGTTCGGCCGGGGTGGACAGTGTACGGTGGGCATAATGGGCAAAGGTCAGCTGGTCGGGTGACGCGATCTGGTCGAGCAATGGCCGGGTCGCCGGCCACAGTGTAGCGACCTGCGCCTTCCATGCCGCCAATCCCGCCGCGTGCCAGTCGGCGAGCCGGTCTGCACGCAGCGACCAGAAGAACGCCGCCTGCTGTCGATCGCCGTCCGGATACCGCCCGACCGGCAGCACCCCGACCATCACGCTCGCACGACGATAGCGCTGTTCGAGCGCGGCGGGATCGAAGCCCGCCGCAGCCGGCCAGTCGAGCGTGCCCCACAGCGCGCCATAGGCCAGTGCCCGCCCGCAGGGCGGCGCCAGCGGCGTGCGCGTGCCGAGTGCGTCGACGACAAGGTCGAACGGCCCGGCCATGCGATTGCCGTCCAGCTGCAACTGCCGCCGGTCGCCCGCAACGCGGATGCTGCCGGTGACGGGACAGCCGGTCTCGACCGTGATCCCCTGCGCAGCGACGGCGCGGTGCAGCAGTGCGAACAGCGTCGCGCGGTGGACGCCGACACCGAACCCCGCCCGCTTGCCGAGCGCCGCATAGCGCACGTCGAGCACGACGCGGCCACGATCTGCTTCGCCATGCAACCGCGTCACCCGCGCGCCGTGCGCCAGCAGCGTCTCCGCGAGGCCGAGTTCGCGCAGCACGGCGAACCCGGTCGGCTGGATCATCAGTCCCGACCCGACGGGCCGGGGCGCATCGAACCGGTCGAACAGCGTGACGCGATGGCCATCACGGTGAAGCAGCAACGCGGCAGCAAGCCCGGCCGGGCCGCATCCGGCGATGGCGATGTCGAGACGTTGCAGCGGCACGGATCCTAACCCTCGTTCAGCTCGGTCACGAACTCATAGCGGTCGCCGCGATAGACCGAGCGGGTGCATTCGACGATCCGCCCGTCGGCAAGCCGGGTGCGGCGTTCGATGCGCAGCACCTCGGACTGCGGTTCGATCGACAGGATGCCGGCCTCCGTCGCCGTCGCCAGCGACGCGCGCACCCGCTGCGTGCCGCCGACGGGACGGAAGCCATGCACCTCCAGCGCGGCGTAGAGCGAGTCGTGCAGCTGGTCGAGATCGGGCAGGAACGCGGCCGGAACCACCGCATGTTCGATCGCCAGCGGATCGCCGCCCGACAACCGCACCCGGCCGAGCCGCGCGACCAGCGTGTCGGGAGCGACCTCCAGTGCCGCCGCTTCCTCTTCGGTCGGCGGGGCATGGTTGCGGTAGATCCACACCACGCCGGTCGCGTCGCCCCGTGCGCGCGCGTCGTCGCTGAAGCTGGTCAGCAACGCGCCGCGTGCCTCGATCCGGGTGGCGACGAAGGTGCCCGATCCCGGTTTGCGCACGACGATGCCTTCGTCGATCAACTGCTGGATGCCCTTGCGCACCGTGACGCGTGACAGGCCGGCAAGGTTGCTGATGTCGCGCTCGGACGGCAGCGCCGCACCGGGGGCGATCGCGCCGCTGCCGATATGGTCGCGCAGGCTGCGCGCCAGTTGCAGGTAGAGTGGCGTATCCGCGTCGCCCGCCGGCCAGGCGATGTCGCGCGTCACGCCGATGCGGCGATCGCCGCGCCCAGCCGGCCGTAGTGACGCTCGAGCAGCGCGGCGGCATCGTCCGGCGTCAGCCCGCGCGCGATCAGTACAGCGCGGCGGATGTCGTTGTCGCCACGCGACAGCGCATCGGCGGCGGCGTCGGCATCGATCCCGGTCAGTTCCTGCACCATCGCCCGCGCGCGGCGCAGCAGCTTGGCGTTCGACACGCGCATCGCCACCATCCGCCCGTCATGGACCAGCCCCAGCCGGATCATGATCGCAGTGGACAACAGGTTCAGCGCGGCCTTTTGCGCGGTGCCCGCCTTCATCCGGGTCGATCCGGCGATGATCTCGCTGCCGGTCGCGGCGACGACGACATGCTCGGCGGCCTCGGTCAGCGGCGTGGCGGCGTTGTTCGCGATGCCGATGGTCAACGCGCCGGCCGCGCGCGCGGCGGCGATCGCGGCGACGGTGAAGGGGGTGCGACCGCTGGCCGCGACGCCGATCATCACGTCGTCCGCCCCGACCCGTGCGGCGGCGACCTCCCGTCCCGCGGCATCGGCATCGTCCTCCGCCCCTTCGCGCGCGCGGGTCAGCGCGTCGGCGCCGCCCGCCATCAGGAACGCGGTCCGCTCGTCCGGCCAGCCGAAGGTCGGGTGCAGTTCGGTGCCGTCCTGCACCGCCAGCCGGCCGGAGGTGCCCGCGCCGACGAAGACCATGCGTCCGCCATGCTCCAGTCGGGCTGCGGCGGCATCGGCGGCGGCGGCGATCGCAGCGGTCTGGGTATAGAGCGCGGCGATGGCGGCCATCTGCCCCTCCAGCATCGCCTCGACCGCGGCATGGGTTGGCCAGTGTTCGACGTCGCGATAGCGGGGATCGAGCATTTCGGTATTCATCAGGTCTGGTCCGTGCTGTCGTTCACACCGACGGCAATAGTCCGATCACGCGAAAATGAACAGGTGGTATCAAGCTGGTATTGTCCGCGAGCGGGTGGCAGCGACGACCGAGGCACCGCGCTTGATCGTCTTCAGGCTGATCGTCGTCGTCGAGCGTCGCAGGCCCGGCAGCAGCGTCAGGCTGTGTCGCAACAGGTCGTCGAGGTCGCCGACGTCGCTGCTCAGTACCTTGAGCAGATAGTCGGCGTCGCCGGCGGTGGTGACGCATTCGACGATCGCGGGATGATCGAGCACCGCCTGTTCGAACGCATCGCGCCGGGCAGGATCGATCATCACCTCGACATAGGCGGTGACGTGCAGGCCGAGGGCGGCCGGATCGACATCGGCGTGATAGCCGCGGATCGCGCCGCTGTGTTCCAGCGCCTGCACCCGCGTCCAGCAGGGCGTCCTGGACAGGCCGACGTGTTCGACGAGGCCGGCAAAGGGCTGACGCCCTTCGTGCTCGAGTTCGGCGAGGATGGCGAGGTCGATCCGGTCCATCGGCAGCGTTCCGTCAGGTTACCGCGACGCGGCGGCGAAAGGCCGGGTCGTCCCACGCACGGGTCGCGAGCAGATCGGCGAGGATATCGACCGCGCGCCACACGTCCTCGTAGCTGGTGTAGAGCGGGGTGAAGCCGAATCGCACGGCGTCGGGTGCGCGGAAATCGCCGGTCACGCCGCGCGCGATCAGGGCCTGGCACAGCGCATAGGCGTCGGGATGCGCGTAGGACAGGTGGCTGCCGCGCGCCGCCGCGTCGCGCGGCGACAGCAGCGTCAGGTCGAACCCGGCGCAGCGCGTGTCGACCAACGCGACGAACAGGTCGCACAGCGCCTGCGATTTGGCTACCAGCGTGTCGAAATCGACGCCGTCGAACTGCGCCAGCCCCTGTTCGAGCGCGCCCATCGCGACGATTGGCGGGGTGCCGCACAGGAAGCGGGCGATGCCGGGGGCCGGGCGATAGTCATCGGTGAAGGCGAACGGCGCGTCATGGCCCATCCATCCGGTCAGCGGCGAGCGCAGCGCATCCTGCAACGCCCGGGCGACGTAGAGGAATGCCGGAGCACCCGGGCCGCCGTTGAGATATTTGTAGCCGCACCCCACGGCGAGGTCGGCGTCGCAGGCGCCCAGCGCGACTGGCACCGCGCCGACGCTGTGGCTGAGGTCCCACAGCACCAGCGCGCCCTGCGCATGGGCGGCGGCGGTGATCGCCGCCATGTCGAGCCTACGGCCGCTTTTGTAATGGACGTGGGTGAGCAGCACGACCGCGACATCGTCGTCGATCGCGGTCACGATGTCGTCGGCGGGCAGGGTGCGCAGCCGCCGGTCGGGCAGCGTGCGGGCGACGCCGTCGGCGATGTAGAGATCGGTCGGGAAATTGCCGGGTTCGCTCAGGATCGTCGTGCGGCCCGGCCGGGCGAGGCAGGCGGCGGTCAGCAGCTTGAACAGGTTGACCGAGGTGGAATCGGTCACCAGCACCTCGTCCGCCGCCGCACCGATCAGCGGCGCGATCCGGGCGCCCAGCGTGCGCGGCGCGTCGATCCAGCCGGCGGTGTTCCAGCTGCCGATCAGGTCCTCGCCCCACTCCTGCGTGACCAGCCGGGCGATCCGCGCCGGGGTGGAACGGGGCAGGGCGCCCAGCGAATTGCCGTCGAGATAGATTTTGCCCGCGGGCAGCAGGAAATCGGCGCGCTTGTGGCGCAACGGATCGGCGGCGTCGCGCGCGCGGGCGGCGTCGAGGGTGAGGGTCATAGCGCCACCCGTACCGTCAGCAATTCGGGAAAGAACACCTGTTCGACCACTTTCGCCAGATAGGGTACGCCCGCGGTCCCGCCGGTGCCGCGCTTGAACCCGATCACGCGCTCGACGGTCTTGAGATGGCCGAAGCGCCACAGCTGGAAGCGATATTCGAGATCGACCAGCTTTTCGGCGAGTTCGTACAGGTCCCAGTAGCGCGCCGGGTCGGCATAGACGCGTCGCCAGCAATCCTCGACCGCGGCCGACGCGACATAGGGTTGCGAGAAGTCGCGCTCCAGCCGGTCGGCGGGCATGGGCAGGCCGGCGCGGGCGGCGGCGCGCAGCGCTTCGTCGTACAGGCCGGGGCGGACCAGTTCGGCGCGCAGCGTCGCCTGCACGTCGGGGGTGTCGCGGTGGACGTCGATCATCGCCGCGTTCTTGTTGCCCATCATGAATTCGAGCAGCCGATACTGGTGCGACTGGAATCCCGAACTGCTGCCCAGCGCGCCGCGCATGGCGGAATAGTCGGCGGGGGTGATGGTCGCCAGCACATCCCAGCTCTGGATCAGCTGCGCCTGGATGCGGGCGACGCGGGCCATCATCTTGAACGCCTCGTCGAGGCGGGAGTCGACGATCGCGATGCGGGCGGCGTCCAGCTCGTGGAGGCATAGCTTCATCCACAGTTCGGACGCCTGGTGGATGACGATGAACAGCATCTCGTCATGGGTGTCGGACAGCGGGTGCTGGCACGACAGCAGGGCCGGCAGGTGCAGATAGCTGCCATAGGTCGGACCGGTGAGGCGGGCGTCGTCGCGTTTCTCCATGGTCGAAAGGTAGCGAAGTTGTCGCAGAAAAGCGTTCTTTTTCGCAGGTCATCCCAGCGTAAAAACGGAACATATCTTCAATCTTATTGCGAAGATCGGAACGATTGGCTGTTAGGTGCCAAAATATGACGCGTTCCGGTTCGGCAAGACTGTGTGCGGCGGTACAGCCGCCTGCCTGTCGAATTGATCGTTGATTAATTTGAACCCGGGGCGTACCCCGCAGGAGGAGAACGAAGGAGCAGGCTCATGAATCGCGCGCATGCCATCGCCGCCACGCGCGTCGTCGCCGCGTTTGCGGGGGGCCAGCCGGCCGCCGCCTATCCGCCGAAGGTTACCGGGCAGGGCAAGGCCGGCCCGCAGCAACAGGCCGATGTGTTGCAGGCGATCGCCGGCTGTTCGAAATGGACCGGCGGATGCAGCATGACCTTCTCCGCCGATTTCGCGATCACGTCGCGCGCGGGCACGCTGTTTCGCAAGGTGGGTTAAGCGGTGGGACGGCGATCCGACCATAGCCGGGCCGAACTGCACGCGCTGATCCTGAACGCGGGCGCGGGGTTGATGGCCGAGACCGGGCTGTCGGGCTTTTCCGCGCGTGAGGTCGCCAAGCGGGTCGGCTATACCATCGGCACCATCCACAACGTGTTCGGCAATGTCGACGGACTGGTGATGGCGATCAACACCGCAACCTTTGCGCTATGGGCCGATGCGCTGGAAGCGCGGCTGGCGGCGGCGGGGCCGGACCGGATCGCGGTGCTGGTCGATGCCTATTTCGCGTTCGCGCGTGACAATCCGTTGCGCTGGTCGGCGATCTACGAACACCGCATCGCCGCGGACGCGTTTCCGCCGGCTCAGGGCGAGGTCCGCGGGCGGCTGACCGGGATCGTCGTGCGCGAAGTGGCGGCCGCGCTGGGCCACGCGCCCGATGCGGCGGTCGGGACGCTGGCCCGCTCGCTGGTTGCGCTCGTCCACGGCCATTGCGCGTTCGCGGTCAGCGGGTCGTGGGCGGCGATGGGCGAGCGCGACGTCGAGGGCGAGGCGCTGGCACGGGTGCGGGAGAGTCTGGCCGCCGCCGGCGGGTGAGGGGCGGTCGCACGGACCGGCGTCATCCCGGCGAAGGCCGGGTTCTCCCGGTTGTAGCGCGGGACAGGAGCCGTTCGAGACCCCAGCCTTCGCTGGGGTGACGTTCGGTTCGGGGGGCGGGTTGCTTGAGTCAGGGCATCGGGCCTGCCAGAAAATCCAGTATCCTTAGGGGGTTGGCATTGCCGGCCGGCTCGGCGAAGATGCGCGCAAGGATCGGGGAGGCGTGGCGGATGCGGTGGATGATGCTGGCACTGGTGATGGGGGCCACTGCGGCGCCGGCGCAGCGGGCGACGGTCGACGACGTCGATCCGTTCATCGGGACTGGGGGCGAGGGGCATAGCTATCCCGGGGCGGTGGCGCCGTTCGGAATGGTGCAGCTGTCGCCCGACACCGATACGGGTTGCGTGACGCGCGAATGCTACGGCCATGCCGCGGGCTATCGGTACGACGATCCGACGATCGAGGGGTTCAGCCATACCCATTTTTCGGGTGCTGGGCATTCGGACCTCGGGGACCTGCTGGTGATGCCGGTCGCGGGCGACGCGGTGCCGATGGACCCGGGATCGCCCGGGCAGCCGGGTTATCGTTCCGCCTTCCGCCACGCGACCGAAACCGCGCGGCCGGGATATTATGCGGTGACGCTCGATCGGCCGGGCGTGCGGGCCGAGCTGACCGCGGGGACGCGCGTCGGCGTGCATCGCTATCGCTTCCCGGCGGGCAAGGCGGCGCATCTGGTCGTCGACCTGCGCTCGTCGCTCTACAACTATCCTGGCAAGATATTGTGGTCGGGGCTGCGGTTGCGGCCCGACGGCATCCTGACCGGATTTCGCGAGACGCGCGGCTGGGCGCCGGGGCGCAAATTCTTCTTCGCGATGCGCTTTTCCGCGCCGCTGACCGCCCATGCGCTGGTCAATCGCGAGAGCGACATTGCGTACAAGGGGTTTCAGGGACCGGGGCGCGGCAGCGATGCGGTGGCGGAGCGGCTGGGCCGGGCGCTGGTCGCGCGGCTCGACTTTGGCGGGCTGGCATCGCCGCTGGAAGTGAAGGTCGCGATTTCGGGCGTGGACGAGGCAGGCGCGATCGCCAACCTGGCGAGCGAGGCCGGCGATTTCGACGCGGTGCGCGACCGGACCAGTGCGGCGTGGACGCAGGCGCTGGGCGCGGTCGAACTGGAGGCGAAGCCGGCGATGCGGCGGATGGTCGCGACCGCGCTGTACCACAGCCTGCTGGCGCCCAGCGTGTGGAGCGACAGCGACGGGCGCTATCGCGGTCCCGACGATCAGGTGCACCGCGCCAACGGCTTCACCTTCCGCTCGACCTTCTCGCTGTGGGACACGTTTCGCGCGCAGCACCCGCTGCTGACGCTGATCCAGCCGGAAGCGGTGAATGCAGGGATCGTGCGTTCGCTGATCGCCAGCCGCGCGGCCAGTCCCGACGGCATCCTGCCGGTGTGGCAGTTTCATGGGCGGGAGACGTGGACGATGATTGGTTATCATTCGGTCTCCGTTATCGCCGATGCGTATCTCAAGGGGATTCGCGGTTTCGATGCGAACGCGGCGCTCGACGCGATGGTCGCCAGCGCCAGCTACGCGCCGTACGGCGGCCTCGGCGAATATATGCAGCGCGGCTACGTGCCGATCGATCGCGAGCCGGAGGCGGCGTCGAAGACCGTCGAATATGCCTATGGCGACTGGACCATCGCCCGCATGGCGCGCGCGATGGGGCGGACCGACGTCGCCGCCGCGTTCGAACGGCGCGCTGGCTACTGGCGCAACAGCTTCGACGCGCAGACCGGGTTCCTGCGCGCGCGCAAAGCCGATGGCAGCTGGCGCGGGCCGTTCGATCCGACCGCGATCAATTACGGGTCGGATTATACCGAGGGCAATGCGTGGCAATATAGCTGGTTCGTGCCACACGATCAGGCCGGGCTGTTCGCCACGATGGGCGGCGACGCGAAGGTCGTGGCGAAGCTCGACCAGATGTTCGACTATGACAATTCGAGGCTCGACTACAGCCATGCCGAGGATATCGCGGGGCTGATCGGCCAATATATCCATGGCAACGAACCGAGCCACCATGTCGCCTATCTCTATGGCTATGCCGGGCAGCCGTGGCGGACGCAGGAACGGCTGAAGCAGATCGTCGACAGCCAGTACAAGGCGACGCCCGACGGGCTGTCGGGCAATGACGATCTGGGGCAGATGTCGGCGTGGCTGGCGTTCACCGCGATCGGTTTCTATCCCGTGGCGCCGGGCACCAACGAATATGTGCTGGGCCGCCCGTTCGTGAACCGCGCGGCGCTGAACCTGCCGAACGGCAAGCGGTTCGTGGTGACGGCGGCGGGGCTGGGCGAGGCGAACCGCTATGTCGCGTCGGTGACGCTCAACGGCCGGCCGCTGACGCGCGGGTATATCCGGCACGACGAGATCATGGCGGGCGGCACGCTGGCGTTCCGGATGGCGGCGCGGCCCGACCGCGTGCGGGCGACAGCGCCGGCGGACCGGCCCTATTCGATGAGCCGGTAGCGGTCCGTCACCCCTTCGCGGCCGGACGGGCGAAGGTGCGGGTCAGCCAGCGGTCGAACGCCTCGACCCAGTGGCCGGCGGGCAGCGCCGGCGATCCGACGCCGAAGCCGTGGCCGCCCTCCGCCACGAAATGCGCCTCGACCGGGCGGCCGGCGCGGCGCAGCGCGGCGATCATCGTCAGGCTGTTGTCCGGCACGACCGCGCCGTCGTCCATCGCGTGCAGCAGGAAGGTCGGCGGGGTGGCGGCGGTCACATGCCCGGCGGGCGAACGGCGCGCGACGGCGGCGGGGGCAGGGTCCTTGCCCAGCAGCCGCTCGGCCGACAGCGCGTGGGTGAAGGGCGGGGCGGCGGCGATCACCGGATAGATCAGCGCGGCGGCATCGGGCCGCGCATCGAGGCGGTCGGTGGCGTCGCGCGCCGGGTACACGCGCTGGGCGAAGTCGGTCTCCAGCGTCGCGGCCAGATGCCCGCCGGCCGAGAAGCCCAGCACCGCGACGCGGTGCGGGTCGAGCCCGTCCCGGGTCGCGGCGGCGCGGACCATGCGCAGGCCGCGCTGCGCGTCCTGCAGCGGCACGTCGGCGCGGTTCGCCCAGCCTTCGCCGGGCAGGCGGTAGACAAGGACATAGACGGTATAGCCCAGCGCATTCAGGCGGCCGGCGATGTCGACGCCTTCGTTGCCGATCGACAGGAAGTCGTAGGCGCCGCCCGGCACGACCAGCACCGACGCGCCGTTCGCGCGCGCCGGACGGAACAGGCGCAGGCCGGGCCGGTCGATGTTGCGCAGGAACGTCGCCGGGCTGTCCGCCGGGACGGTCACGGGGCGGAAGCCGCCACCGGGCGGGGTGCCGGTCCACAGCGGCACGAACGGCGCGGCGGTCCATGCCGCGGGCGGGGCGGGACGATCGGTCGGCGCGCGCGGTGCGGGTGCCTGTGCCGCGACGCCCGCCGGCAGCAGCGCGAGGAGCGGGAGCAGAACGGCACGAAGCGGAAACGGGCGAGCGGCCATGGGATGTTCCTGTCGGTGGAGGACGTCGTCGTCTCGACGGTGGTGCGGCGTTTGGCAAGCCCGGTCTCTCCGGCGGGCGGGGGGCGCGCCGACGCGGCGGCGCGTCCGGGCCTCAGCGGCGGCGGACGGCGCCCTCGCGCAGGGTCAGCAGCACCGGTGCGACCGCGACCGCGACGACCGCGATCATCGCGCCGGGCACCATCACCCATCCGGTCGCCTCCAGCAGCAGGTGCGACACCAACGGCGTCAGGCCGCCGAAGATCGCGGTCGCCGCCGTCGCACCGAGCGCGAGGCCGGTCAGCCGCCCCTCGCCCGGCAGCTGTTCGGCGGTCGCCACCGCGCCGACCGCGCTGACCGCACCGCCCAGCGCCGCCAGCACCAGCGCGCCGACCAGCGCGGCAGACCCGGCACCCGCCATCCATGCGAACATCGTCATCGGCAGGATCGCCGCCCCGACGCAGGCGACCAGCAGCACCGGCTTGCGCCCGACATGGTCGGACAGCAACCCGACCATCGGCGTCACCAGAATGACCATCACCGCCGCGGCGGTCGACAGCCACAGTGCGGCGCCTTCCCCCATCGCGCCGGTGCCGGTCAGGAACGACGGCACATAGACGATGCCGACATAATAGGTGATCGACCCCAACGCCGAGATCGCGAAGCCGCGCGCGATGGCGGCGCGGTGGTGGGTCAGCGCATGGGCGAACGGATTGGCCGGGACCGACCCGCTGGCCTGCTGCCGTTCGAATTCGGGCGATTCCTGCAAGGTCGAGCGCGCGATGCCGATCGTCGCCGCCAGCGCCGCGCCGACGAAGAACGGGATGCGCCAGCCCCATGCCTCCAGCTGCGCGGTCGGCATCAGGCTGACCGTCGCGGCGGAAATGCCGACCGCCAGCAGCCCGCCGACCTCGCTCGCCGCCGATGCCGACGACGTCACCAGCCCGCGCCGCGCGGGCCGCGCGCCTTCGTAGAGATAGGCGACAACCCCGGTATATTCGCCGCCGACCGAGAAGGCCATGACGCAGCGCAGGGCCAGCAGCAGCCACCCCGCCGCCGGCCCGATCGCGGCGCGAGTCGGCAGCAGCGCGATCCCGAGCATCGCCACCGTCATCAGCGCCATCGACCACAGCATCATCCGCCGCCGTCCGAAGCGGTCGCCGATCTGCCCGAACGCCAGCGCGCCCAGCGGCCGCATCAGATACGACACGGCGAACCCGCCCAGCGTCGCCGCCAGCGACTCCGCACCGCCGCCATAGAAGACGCGCGACAGCAGCGTCGCGAGGTAGAGATACAGGGTGAAGTCGTACCATTCGACCACGGTCGAAAAGGCGGCGATGGTCATCGACCCGCGCGAAATGCCGTGCTGCGTGTCGTCGTCCGCCATTGCCGCTTCCCTTCGCGGCAGGGTGGTGGACGGATATCGGACGGGCGGCAAGGGGGCGGGGAGAGAGGCGGTCCGGTCGGGGGCACATCGTCGTTGCCGACAACGTCTCCCTGCCTGTCAGGACACCTCTGAGAAAGGCGGAACGTCCGCCCTGACTTTACCGTACCCCCGCGCAGGCGGGGGGCCAGAGTCGAGCAAGACAACGGTCTACACCTCTCGCCCCTGGACCCCCGCCTTCGCGGGGGTACGCCGCCAGCGCGGCGGCCAAGGTGGGCCGGGAACCCTGTACCCCTGCCTGCGCGGGGGTACGGTAAAGGGACTTTCGCAGAAGCATCTTCCTGCGGGCAGGCGGCGTCAGGCGCGCACCCGCCCGTTCCGCCGCGCCGTCACATCTTCACCCGCGCGCCGACCAGCAGCGTGCGCCCGAAATGGTTGTTCTCGTAATTGCGGCGCACGTCGACGTCGACGATGCGGCGGCGATAGGCGTCGGTCAGGTTCGTGCCTTCGAGCGACAGTTCGAGGAAGTCGGTCAGCTTGTAGCGGATCGACGCGTCGACATTGGCGATCGAATCATAGCCTTCGAAGATGTTGCCGGTGCCCGACCCGCCATCGACATAGGGTCCGCGATACGCGACCGAGGTGCGCGCGCTGAACTTCGCATCCTCGTAATAGAGCGTCGCGTTGAACTGCCGCTTCGACACGTTGTATAGCGTCTCGTTGCGGGTCACCGTCGGCAGCGCGCCGCCGGGTACCGTCGCCGGCCCCTGCTGCGTATAGTCGGCGCTGGAGCGGACGAAGGTCGCGTTCACGATGCCGCCGAAGTTGCGCAAGGGACCGGGCAGGAAACGGAACGGCGCCTGCAACGCGACCTCGATCCCGTCGAGCGAGGCGCCTTCGCCATTGGTCGTCGTGGCGATGGTCCAGATGTCCTGCGCCTGCAACGCCGGGTTCACCGCGGCGGGCGACGACGGCACGAGTACCGAGGGCGACAGGCCGGTTTCGGTGAAGGTGCCGCTGCGCGTGACCGATACCGGGAAGCTCGCGATATCCTTGCGGAACAGCGCGACCGAGAAGGCCGATTGCGGCGCGAAATACCATTCGGCGGCCACGTCGTAGTTGGTCGCGCGGAACGGTTCGAGGAACGGGTTGCCGCTGGTCACGCGGAAGTTGAAGCCGTCGGCCGAACCGCCCGGCGTCAGGTTGCCGAGCGACGGGCGGGTGATGACCTTCGCGATGGCGCCGCGCACGATGATGTCGGGTGTGGGATACAGCGCGACGTTCATCGAGGGCAGCCAGTCCTCGTAATCGCGCTTCACCGTGACGTTGACGCCGCTGTTGATGCCATAGGACGACTGGTCGGTGCGGACGTAGCGGATGCCGGCATTGGCGGCGTATTCGAGGCCGAACACCGTGCCCTTTGCATCGAATTGCAGATAGCCGCCCTTCGTCTCCTCCACCACGCCGCGATTGTTGCCGACGTCGAGCGCGAGCGGACGGTCGTACAGCCCGGTGAACTGCGCCGCCGCGCCGAGATTGGGGACCAGCCACTGGGTGGTGGTGCCCGACGGCACCTTCGCGCCCCGGAGCGTAAACAGCTCGGACAGCGCCGGGGTCGCCTGGAACCCGTAGATCGCGGTCGGGCCGAAGGCGGTGGTCGGCGAACAGGTGATCGTGCCGAGCACGAGGTCGCGCCCGCCATTGCCGCACACCGCGGTGTCGCGCGTGAAGGCGGTGATGTCGTAATCATAGCGCCGCCACACGCCGCCCGCGCGCACCTTGAACCCTTCGGTCACATCCCATTCGGTGCGCAACTGCGCGGTCTTGAACTGGTTGACCACGTCGGATGGCCGGTCGCGGATTTCGGCGAGCTGGAAATTGGCGGGATCGGTCACGCTGGTGCCGAACGACAGCAGCGGCGAATTCTTGTTCGTGTAGTCGTAGCGATAGCCCTGCGCATCGCGATCGTCGAACACCAGCGTCGTTTCGACCGGCACGCTCGCGTCCGACTTCGAATAGCCGCCGAGCAGGGTGAACCGGAACGTGTCGCTGACGTCCTGGTCCCATGTCCCGCCGATCTGGTAGAATTCGGTCTGCGACTGGCGATAGAAATGCTCGGTGCGGACCCATGCGTCGTTCAGCGTCGCCGAGACCATGTTGTTGTTCGAATCATAGGTCGGGTTGAGCACGTCGATCTGCCGCTCGTTCGATCGCAGCAGCACCTCGCCCCATTTCTCGCGCCGGTCGGCCCGGAAGCGCGAATAGAGGCCGTCGATCGACACCTTGGTCGCGTCGGTCGGTGCCCATTGCACGCTGCCGGTCAGGCCGAGGCGCTCGCGGTTGTGCGTCACCTCGCCATAGCGCGGGATGCGCGGGTGGAACGACAGCGCCGCCTGGTCGCACGCCGCGCCGGGGATGTACGTGCCGCCGCGATTGGGGGCGGTCCAGCAACGGGTGCCGTCGACAGAATCGAAGCGCGCTTGGGCCCAGCGGACGGTGTTGTTGCCGATCTCCTTGGTCTCGGTATCCTGATACGCCGCCGAGATCGACGCGCCGAGCGTCCCGTCGAGCGACTTCCACCCGATGAGCCCGGCGAAGCGCGGCCCGACCGTCTTCGACAGGTCGTTATAGTTCGCCACCGCCGATCCGACGAAGGTGAAGCCCGACTTGCCCGCCAGCGGATTGCCGGTGTTGAGGTCGACGACCGCGCCCAGCGATCCTTCGTCCAGATCGGCCGCCGCGGTCTTGTGGACCACGATCGAGCTGAACAGTTCGGAGGCGAACACGTTGAAATCGAACGAGCGGTCGCGGTTGGCGGCGGCGCCGTCGCTCGACGTGGTGACGGTTTCCAGCCCGTTCACGCGGACGCGGGTGAATTGCGACCCCAGGCCGCGGACGGTGATCGCGCGGCCTTCGCCGCCGTCGCGCTGGATCGCGATGCCGGGAATGCGCTGCAGCGATTCGGCAAGGTTCTGGTCGGGGAATTTGGCGATATCCTCGGCGACGATCGCGTCGACCGCGCCCACCGCCTGCCGCTTCACGTTCAGCGCGGCGTTCAGCGACGCGCGGAACCCGGTGACGATGATCTCGCCTTCGGCCTCCTGCGTGGCGGTCGGGGCGGTGGGCTCGACGGTCGTTGCGGGTACGTCCTGCGCCTGTGCGGCGGTCGTCACGGCGATGAACGACGTCGCGGCGAGCAGCGCCTGCATGCCGTGGCGGCGGTTGCGGTATTTCATGGCAATCCCTCTCCCTGTCACGATGACACCGGGCGCATTTTTGCGTCCGGTCGGCCATCGCCTGTCAGGGGCACGGTTCCCGGTCCGGGTCCGTGCCTCCGTCGATCGTTTCCGGTCCGCTACGCAACGGTCCGGAAATCCGGTTCTGCCTTTTTGGCTTGAGAAACCGGTGTCAACGCGACATTGTGCCGTCGCGACGAAGCTGTCAAGAACCGCTCGGAGAGGAAATCAATATGAACCGAATGATCGCTCTGGCGCTGTGCGGCGTGCTGCCCGCCGCGCTGTGCGGCCCCGTCGCGGTGGCGCAGGGTAGCGCCACGCCCGCTGCCGCCAGCGCCTTTCCGGGCGCGCAGGGCTGGGCGGCGGCGACGCCGGGCGGGCGCGGCGGACGCATCCTGCGCGTGACGACGCTGGCCGCCGACGGCCCGGGATCGCTCAAGGCGGCGCTGGAGGCGAAGGGGCCGCGCATCGTCGTGTTCGAGGTCGGCGGGGTGATCGACCTCGGCCGGACGACGCTGACCATCTCCGAACCGTTCCTGACCATCGCCGGACAGACCGCGCCGTCGCCGGGCATCACGCTGATCCGTGGCGGCATCGACATCCGCGCGCACGACGTGATCGTCCGCCACCTGCGCGTGCGCCCCGGCCTCGACGGACAGCCCAGGCGTTCGGGGTGGGAGGTCGATGCGACCAACACCGTCGCCGCGCACAACGTCATCATCGACCATTGCACCATGACCTGGGCGCTCGACGAGAACCTGTCGGCATCGGGCCCGCGCTTCACGGGGACCACGCCCGACGACTGGCGGCGCGGGACCAGCCGCGACATCACCTTCAGCTACAACCTGCTGGCCGAAGGGCTGGCCGATGCCAGCCATCCCAAGGGCGAACACAGCAAGGGGTCGCTGATCCACGACAATGCGTCGGGCATCCTGATCTGGCGCAACGTCTATGCCCATAATGTCGAGCGCAGCCCGTTGCTGAAGGGCGGCGTGCAGGCGGCGGTTGTCAACAACCTGATCTACGATCCGGCCAAGCGCGCGGTGCATTACAACCTGATGGCGCTGGAATGGGCGGGGCACGCCTATCAGGAGGGCAAGCTGTCCGCCGTCGGCAACGTCATGCGCGGCGGACCGTCGACCGACGACGGGCTGCCGTTCCTGATGCTCGGCGGCGATGGCGACCTGCGCTATCACGGGCGCGACAATGTCGCGGTCGACAAGCATGGCAATCCGCTGCCGCTGTTCGGCCGCTATGGCGTGACCCGCGCGAAGCTGATCGAGGCGAAGACGCCGCCGGTCTGGCCGACCGGGCTGCCGGTGCTGCCGGCGCAGGATGTCGAGACGCATGTGCTGGCCAATGCCGGCGCCCGGCCGTGGGACCGCGATGCCGACGATATCCGCGTGCTGTTCTTCGTGGCGGAAGGGCGCGGCAAGATCATCGACGACGAACGCGAAGTCAGCGAATATCCGCATCCGGTGCCGACCGCGGCACCCTTTGTCGATGCGGAATGGGATCTGGTGACGATGGAGCCGAAATCGGGCCGCTATCCGGGGCAGAAGGGCCCGATCCAGGAATCGCTGTCGCCGCGCGACCGGGCGATGCGCCAGTGATCGCCGGACCAGTGACCGCCGGGCCATCGATCGTCCGCCTTTTCGCTGCCGCAGCGGCGCTGCTGTGCGCCACTTCGGCGCTGGCGGCGCCGCGCGTGCTGCTGTTCCACCGCGCGACCGGGTTCGTCCATGATTCGATCCCCGCCGCCGTCGCCGCGCTGACCGTGGTGGCGCGCGAACGGGGGATGGAGCCGGTGGCGAGCGACGATCCGGCGGTGTTCGATGCGCCGCTGGACTATGCCGCGATCGTGCTGGTGTCGACGACGACCGATCCGAAGAAGCCGGCGAGCGAATGGTTCGTCGGCCCGCGGCGCACCGCGCTGCAACGCTATGTCGAGGGCGGCGGCGGGGTGGTCGCGATCCATGCCGCGGCGGATTCGCATTATGGCTGGCCGTGGTATGCGCGGATGATCGGCGGCCGGTTCGCGCAGCATCCCGCCGGCACGCCCGAGGCGGAGGTGACACGATCGCCGCAGCGCCATCCGGCGACCGAAACGCTCCCCGATAGATTCCGCATCGCCGACGAGTGGTACGGATTCCGCGACCTGTCGACCGACCTGATGCCCCTGCTGACCTTCGATCCGCAGTCGATCGGGGCGAACGACGTCAATCCCAAGCCGCTGGCGTGGGCGCACCGGGTAGCGCAGGGGCGGGTGTTCTACACAGGGCTGGGGCATCGCAAGGAGAATTGGGCGGACGCGCGCGTGCTGGCGCATGTCGGCGGGGCGCTCGACTGGGCAGCCGGTCGCGCGAAGGCACCGGCGATGGTCGTGATCGACGAAGCCGCCACCCGCGTTCGCGAGGCGCCGCCGCACGGGCGCATCGGCATGGGCACCGCATGGCGCATCACCGACCGGGTGCCCGGGCGGACGATGGAGTTCCGTCGCCGGACGCTCGACAAGGGGGCGGCGATCGGCGTCCACCGCATCGACCATGACGAGGTCTATCAGGTGCTGTCGGGCGAGGGCGAGGTGACCAGCGACGGCCTGACCCGGCGGGTGCGCGCGGGGACGACGGTGTATCTGTACGCCGGGGCCGCGGTGGGGATCGCGCAGCGGGGCACGAAGCCGCTGGCGCTGACGATCAGCTATCCGCTGGCGGTGCCGGTGCGCTGAGTTTCGGCTGCAATACGTGGCGGGGCGGCGAATTCCCTCGCGCTTTCAGGTCCCGAGGCCGCCCCCATTCACGTCCCCGGCTGGATATACGGGAACCGGGCGAAGAGTTCGCGTTCCCAGCGGCGGGGGTCGTCGACCGCGCGGCTGGTGGTGTCGAACACCATCGTCGCGCGGCCGGGCAGGGTGTGGCGGGGCCAGTCGCGGCCGGGATGGCCATTGCGGGCGAGCGAGACGAACGCCGCCATCATCCGCTGCGATACGGCGCGGGCGGCGGGGCCGGTGCCGCTGACCGATCCGGGGGCGTCGAGCGTGCCGAACACCAGCGGGATGTCGTCGGTATGCGCCGCGCCGCCGCCGGGGCGGACGGGGGAGCTGTAGTCGAGCTGATAGACCCACGCCGGCGCCCCTGCGGCGGCGCGCGCTTCCGCCTCGATCACCTGTCCCGGCCAGCTGCGTCCGGCGGTGGTCGCGCGGTACAGGATGTCGCCGGGCGTCATCGTGGGGAAATGGCGGCGATATTGCGCGACGACCCAGTCGGGCGGAGCGTCGACGCGCAGCTGCGGCGCGATCCGCGCCGCCAGATTGGCCCAGTTCAGGTCGGGCTGCGGCGCGATGAAGGCGCGGGTCTCCTCGCGCGTATTGCCCAATATCAGCGGGATGGCGCGGCCCAGCGGATGCGCGTCGGGCCAGAAGGGGTGGCGCTCCAGCGACCGCATGTCGAGCACCGGCCCCATATAGACCCCGCCGCCGAGGATCGGGTCCTCGGCGGACAGCGCGTCGATCAGCCGGGCGACCGGCAGCGTGGCGGCTTCGGCGGGGGTGGCTTTCAGGCGGGACAGGAACGCCCCGGCGCGGCGGGTAGCGTTCAGCGGGCCGGAGGCGGTGACCTGTTGCCCGCTCATCGTCGCAGCGGCGTGGAACAGGCCCTTCGCGGCGGGCATCGCCATCAGGGTCGCGATCTTGGCCCCGCCGCCCGACTGGCCGAACAGCATGACCCGGCCGGGATCGCCGCCGAAGTTGGCGATGTTGTCGCGGACCCATGCCAGCGCGAGCAATTGATCGCGTTGGCCAACATTGCCGCTGTCGGGAAACCGTGGGTCGAGCCGGGCGAGGTAGAGATAGCCGAGCGCGTTCAGCCGGTGGTTGACCGTCACCACGACGACATCGCCATCGGCGGCGAGGCGGTGGCCGTACACCAGCGGGTCGACCACCGTGCCGTTCATGTACGCGCCGCCGTGGAAATAGACCATGACGGGTCGTCCGGCGCCGGGCCGGGCGTCCGGGGTCCAGACGTTGAGGAACAGGCAGTCCTCGCGCTGGTCGCCGATGTTGGCGCGTTGCGGGCAGGACGGGGCGAAATCGGTGGCGCGTTGCACGTCGCGCAGCGGCGCGGGGGCGCCAACCGGCTGGAATCGCTGTGGCGTCGGGTCGACGCCGTAGCGGATGCCGCGAAAGACCGCGACGCCAGCTTCGCGACTGCCCTGCCAGCGACCGGCGGGGGCGGTGACCACCGGATCGGCGGTCGCGGCACGGGCCGGGCGAGTCAGCGCCAGCGCGGCGGCCCCCGCGATCAGGTCGCGCCGGGCCATCGGTAGCTGGGTCATGGGTCCTCTCCGTCCGATGCCGGTCGTTGCCGGCGGTGGCGTCAGGCCGCGCGCCCGCGGAGAAAGG
Organism: Sphingomonas sp. 2R-10; assembly: GCF_030062225.1. NCBI lineage: Bacteria > Pseudomonadati > Pseudomonadota > Alphaproteobacteria > Sphingomonadales > Sphingomonadaceae > Sphingomonas > Sphingomonas sp. 2R-10. The sequence continues at coordinate 12,888 of NZ_JASCXF010000030.1, read as the reverse complement.
CCCCAGCCTGCGCTGGGGCGACGGGATACGGCTAACGATTTGGTCGCACGGTAATCGGTGTCATCGCACGCCGCAAGTCACGCCTGCGGCTTGCCGACCGAGGCGCGGCGGATCAGGGTCGACACGAACATCGTCGGTTCGGCCGGTTCGGCGTCGTCGTCATCCTCCTCGCCGATCAGCTTCAGCGCCGCCGCCCGCGCCATGGTGGCGATCGGCCAGCGGACGGTGGTGAGCGGCGGCCAGAGGTGCGAGGCGATCGAGGTGTCGTCGAACCCGACGATCGACAGGTCCTCCGGCACGTCGAGCCCGCGCTGACGGGCGATGTGCAGCGCGCCCGCCGCCATTTCGTCGTTCGAGGAAAAGATCGCGGTCGGCCGCGGCGACAGGTCGAGCAGTCGTTCGGCGGCGCGCATCCCCGATTCGAAGCGATAGTCGCCCTGTGCGATCCACGTCCGCTGCACGCCGAGCCCGGCGGCCTCCATCGCCTCCTCATAGCCCTGCTGCCGTTCGAACGCGGAGCGGAAGCCGTGCGGGCCAGCGATCATGCAGATGCGGCGATGGCCGGCGGCGAGCAGGTGCTCGATCGCGCCGCGCACCGCTTCCCGATCGTTCGACGACACCATATGCGCCGGATCGTCGAATGCGGCCGACCCCATGCGGACATAGCGGCACCCGATCTGGGTACACAGCGCGGCGAGCGCGTCGTTCTCCGAGATCGGCGGGAGCAGCATCACGCCGTACGGGCGCTGGCGTTCGAGGAAGCGGCGGATCTCGTCGCGCATGTCGGGCGCGCCGCGATCGACCGGATGGACCAGCAGTTCGAATTCGGTGTCGCGCAACACCTCCAGCAATCCCTGCTGCACGCGCAACACCATCTGCGCATTGGGATTGTCGTGGATCAGCGCGATCAGGAAGTTGCGGCGCAGGGCCAGCGCCCGCGCCTGCGGGTTGGGGATGTAGCCGAGGGCGGCGATGACCGCCTGAACCTTTTCGCGCGTCTCCTGATTGAGCAGCGGCGACTGGTTGATGACGCGGCTGACCGTCTTTTTCGACACGCCGGAAAGTCGTGCGACGTCGTTGATCGTCGGCTGGCCCGTTTTCTTCATGGACACAGCGATAGCTTGGCCGGTCCGATCCGCCAATGTCCCCGCGACGATTTAGATGGCTTGTGTGTGACACCGGTTTCCGTTACCCCATCTGAACAAGATGGAGAGGCTGGGGCATGGGTAATCGCGATCGGATCGCGCAGGCGTTCGTCACTGCGCGGCGGCAGGCGGCAGGGGTTTCGCCCTATCCCGGGGACGCGCCGGCGACGCTGGCCGAGGCCTATGCCATTCAGGATCGCGCGATCGCGCTCGACGGGCGGCAGGTCGTGGGCTGGAAGGTCGGCCGGATCAACGCGCCGCTCGACGGACAACTGGGCGCCAACCGGCTGGCCGGACCGATCTTCGCCGATCAGGTGGTCGGCAGCGAGGCGGACGCCATGGGCGTGATCGCCGATGGCTTCGCCGCCGCCGAGGCGGAATATTGCGTGCGGATCGGCCGCAGCCCGGCACCGGGCCGGACCGGCCTGTCGCTCGACGAGGCGCTGGAGCTGGTCGACGCGGTCCATGTCGGGATCGAGATCGCCAGTTCGCCCTATGCCGGGATCAATACCGACGGCCCGCTGGTCACGATCAGCGATTTCGGCAACAATTTCGGCCTGCTGGTCGGCGAGGAAGTGCCCGGCTGGCGCGAACTGTCGTTCATCGACTGGCCGGTCGAATCGCGGATCGACGGCGCGGTGGTGGGACAGGCGAGTGCGCGGACGATGCTCGACGGCCCGATCGGCGCGGTGGCGTTTCTGGTCGATTGCCTTGCGGAGCGCGGCATCGCGCTGACGCCGGGGACATGGGTGTCGTCGGGCGCGGTGACCGGCGTACACCAGATCGCGCCGGGGCAGCGTTTCGAGGCGGATTTCGCCGATATGCAGGTTGCCTGCGGGATCGTGGCGGCGGGTGGGGTGGCTGACATCGTCGGTACCCCCGCGCAGGCGGGGGTCGAGGGTTGACGGTAACCGACGCCTGAACTGCCCGGCTCTGGACACCCGCCTGCGCGGGGGTACGGGTGTTGGCGGCAACGGCGTGGGATCGATCCTTCCCGGTCGGGAAGGAACGCGACAAGCCGCCCCGGCAGAGGGCGGACGAACCGGTCCAGTGCGGCCGCAGAGGATGCTAGTGGAGGCGTGAATGGCAGGACAAGCGGACGGCATCGAACGCGCGGTTAGCCGCGCAGGGCGGTATCGCTGGGGGATCGTCGGCCTGTTGTTCATGGCGACGGTCATCAACTATGTCGATCGACAGATGATCGGCGTGCTGAAGCCCACGCTCTCGCAGGACCTCGGCTGGACCGAGACCGATTTCGCCAACGTCATCTTCTTTTTCCAGCTGGCCTATGCGATCGGCTATATCGGGTTCGGGCGGATCGTCGACGTGATCGGCGCGCGCATGGGCTATGCCGTCGCGTTCGTCATCTGGCAGATCGCGCATATCGCCCATGGCGGCGCGTATGGCGTGACCCAGTTCGCGATGGCCCGGTTCGGGCTGGGGCTGGGCGAGGCCGGCAACTTCCCCGCGGGCATCAAGGCGGTGACCGAATGGTTTCCGGCCAAGGAGCGCGCCTTCGCGATCGGCGTGTTCAATGCCGGTGCCAATGTCGGCGCGATCATCACCCCGCTGGCGGTGCCGCTGCTGACTGTCGCCTATGGCTGGCGCATGGCGTTCGTGGTGACCGGGGTGGTCAGCCTGGTCTGGCTGGTCGCGTGGCTGATGTTCTACCGTTCCCCGCGCGAGCACCCCAAGGTGTCGGCGGGCGAACTGGCATGGATCGAACAGGACCCGGCCGATCCGGTGCAGCCGATCGCGTGGCGCAAGCTGGTCACCAAGCGCGAGACCTGGGCCTATGCGCTCGGCAAGTTCTGCATCGATCCGATCTGGTGGTTCTTCCTGTTCTGGCTGCCGGGCTATCTGGGCGATCGCTACGACCTCGACCTGCTGAGCTTCGGGCCGCCGCTGGTCGCGATCTACCTGTTGTCCGACCTCGGCAGCGTGGCGGGCGGCTGGCTGTCGTCGCGACTGATCGCGGCCGGACGGACGGTCAATTTCGCGCGCAAGACGACGATGTTCGTGTGCGCGGTCGCGGTGCTGCCGGTGTTCTTCGCCCAGTCGATCGACAATCTGTGGGTCGCGGTGCTGGTCATCGGGATCGCGACGGCGGCGCATCAGGCGTTCTCGGCGAACCTCTACACGCTGCCGTCGGACCTGTTTCCGCGGGCGGCGGTGGGATCGGTCGTCGGCATCGGCGGTACGATCGGCGCGGTCGGCGGCATGTTGATGGCGAAATATGCCGGCTATGTGCTCGACGGCATCGGGAGTTACGCGCCGTTGTTCTTCGTCGCCGGCTCGGCCTATTTCGTGGCGTTGCTGCTGGTGCACCTGCTGTCGCCGCGGCTGGCGCGGGTCGAGGGGGCGTGACTACCCGCTGCGAATTATTCCGCCGACCGTTCGTCCTGATTAGCCGCTGAGCTTGTCGAAGTGGCGTATCGAAGGACCGCCAAAGGTGCTTCGATACGAGCCTTCGACAAGTTAAGTTCAGTCTCTAATCAGCACGAACGGATGTTGATTCAACAGATAATTCCGTTCGGTTCGAGGGGAAGGGGGCTTACTCCCCCGCCAGCCCCGTCACCACCGCCCATTCCGCAGCGCTGACTGGCGATACCGACAGCCGCGACTGGCGCAGCATCGCCATGTCCCGAAGCGCGCCTTGCGCCTTCATCGCCGCCAGCGTCACGGGGCGGGGCAGCGCATGGTCCGGCTCGACCCGCACCGACACCCAGCCCTCGTCACCGTCCGCCCGTGCCGTCCGCGCGATCCGCACCACGCCGACCGCCGCCTTGTCCTTGCCCGAATGATAGAACAGTGCCTTGTCGCCGACCGCCATCGCCCGCAGGTGCCGGGCGGCGGCGTGGTTGCGCACGCCGTCCCATTCGGTGCCGCCGTCGCGCACCAGATCGTCCCAGCCATAGCTGTCGGGTTCGGATTTGAGCAGCCAGTGTGCCATGCCAGTCTTCCCTGTCGATAAACGGCCGGTGAATATACAGTTCCGCGTCCGTTCAGTCGCACCATGCCACAGGAAACAACATCGGCGCAGATGCGTCGACATGGCAATGCGGGGTCGCGAGGACCCCCGGCATGTTGAGGAGAATGGGCATGAAGACCTTGCTGACCAAGGCGGGCCTGGGGCTGTCGCTGGCCGTAACCGCGCTCACCGCAGCCGCACCGGCCGATGCGCAGTGGCGTCGCGGCTATGATCGGGGCTGGGACCGGGGGTATGATCGCGGCTGGGATCGCGGCTGGAACCGCAATCGCGGCAATGGCGGGGCGGCGGTCGTCGCCGGGATCGCCGGTCTCGCCATCGGCGCGGCGCTGGTGTCGAGCGCCAACGACCGGCGCTATCGCGACCGCTATTACCGCGACCGCGGCTATGCGTACGACTATGACGACCGCTATTACCGGCAGCGCGGCTATTATCCGAACGACGGCTATTACGCGCACCGTTACAGCAACTACCGGCAATGCTGGATCGAGCGGCGCTACGATCCCTATTACGATCAGCGGGTTCGCGTCCGCGTCTGCAACTGATCGGGCAGGGCGGGGGAGGGATCCTCCGCCCTTTCCGCTTGGCGGCGGGGGCGTTTTGCGGCATGGGCCGCGCCCATGACTGACACGCCCCCCGATCGCCTCTCGATTAATCCGCGCAGCCCGCATTTCGACCAGCCCGTGCTGGAACGCGGCATCGGCATCCGCTTCAAGGGCGCCGAGCGCACCGATGTCGAGGAATATTCGATGTCGGAAGGCTGGATCCGCGTCGCGCTGGGCAAGAAGGTCGACCGCAAGGGCCAGCCGCTGACGATCAAGCTGTCGGGCCCGGTCGAGGCGTATTTCCAGACGCCGGCCGAGGGCGATGACGCTGCGGTCGAGGACGTGAAGGCGGACGACGCGGAGTAAGCCGCTCCGGCCGTCGCCCCGGCGTAGGCTGGGGTGACGGCAGAGGGATCAATCCTCTGGTTGTTCCATTCGCGCGCCGACATGCCGCTCGCCGCGCCTCGCCGCCAACGCAACCTGCCGATGTCGTTCCGCCTTGCGCGCCAGCGCCTTCGCATCCCGCGTGCCGGCGCAGGCGGGGCATTGCACGCCTTCCTCGAACAACGGTGACGCGCGGTCCTCGGGGCTGACCGGCATGCGGCAACCGCGGCACAGTTCATGGGTGCCCGGCGACAGGCCGTGGCCGACGGCGACGCGTTCGTCGAACACGAAACATTCGCCGGCCCACGCGCTCGCTTCGGCCGGCACGTCCTCCAGATATCGCAGGATGCCGCCGTCGAGGTGATAGACCGCCTCGACACCCTCGCCTTTCAGGAACGCGGTCGATTTCTCGCAGCGTATGCCGCCGGTGCAGAACATCGCGACCTGGCGCTTGCCCGCCAGCAGCGTGTCGCGGTTGGCGCGGAACCAGTCGGGGAAGTCGCGGAAGCTGTCGGTGCCCGGATCGACCGCACCGGCGAAGGTGCCGACCTTCACCTCATAGGCATTGCGGGTGTCGATCACGACCGTCGCCGGATCGGCGATCAGCGCGTTCCAGTCGGCCGGCGCGACATAGGTGCCGACGATGGCGGTCGGATCGGTGCCGGGCACGCCCATCGTCACGATCTCGCGCTTCACCCGTACCTTCAGCCGGTGGAACGGCAGGGTCGCCGCCGTGCTTAACTTCGGCGTCAGGTCGTCGCAGCCCGGCAGCGCGCGGAGTGCGGCCAGCGCGGTGGCGATGCCCTCCGCGCTGCCGGCGATGGTGCCGTTGATCCCCTCGGGCGCGATCAGCAGCGTACCGCGGATGCCCGCCGCGGCCAGGACCGCGTCCATCGCGTCGCGCACCGCCCGGGGATCGTCGATCTGAACGAAGCGGTACAGCGCCGCGACGGTAACCCCGGTCATCAGTGGACGAAGCGCGCCACCACGTCGCGGTACGAGCGGCTGACCTTCACCTGCGATCCCGATTCGAGGATCAGGAAACATTCGCCGTTGGTATGCGGCTTCACCTGCTTGACGAGGTCGAGGTTGACGATGGTCGAGCGGTGCACGCGCTGGAACCGGCGCGGGTCGAGCCGCTTTTCGAGGTCCTTCATCGTCTCGCGCAGCACCAGCGAATTGTCGCCGGTGTTGATGACCATGTAATCGCCCGCCGCCTCGATCATCTCGATCGTGTCGACGTCGACGCGGAAGATCTGGCCGCGATCCTTGATGTTGATGAGCTTTTCGAAGCGATTGGCGCCGACCGCGTCGTCGCCCTCGGCCTCCATCTCGGCCGCGGTGTCGGGCGCGACCTCCGCCAGCACTTCCTTCAGCTTCTCGACCTCGGCCTGGCCGCGCTTTTCGGTCAGGCGCTGGCGGACGCGGTCGAGCGTATCGGCGAGGCGCGATTCCTCGACCGGCTTCATCAGGTAATCGACCGCCTGCGCCTCGAACGCGCGGATCGCGTGGTCGCTGTAGGCGGTGACGAACACCACCAGCGGCGGTTCGACCTCCATCAGCCCCTGCACCACCGAAAACCCGTCGAAGCCGGGCATCTGGATGTCGAGGAAGACGAGGTCGGGCTTGTGGGTCTTGATCGCGCGGATCGCCTCGCGACCGTTCATGCACTTGTCGATGATCTCGACATCCTCATGCGCCTGCAGGCGTAGTTCGAGGCCCTGGATCGCCAACGATTCGTCGTCGACAAGGATGGTACGGATGGTCATGCAGCCTCTTTGGTAACGTCTTGCGTCTGGAACGGCAGTTCGATCTCGACCACGAATCCGCTCCCGCTCCCCGAACGGGTATCGAACCGATGGTCGGGGCCGTACGCCTGTGCCAGCCGGTCCCGGATATTCTGTATGCCGACACCGGTGGACAGCGTCGGCCGCTTCGGCCCGTCGATCAAGCCGGGCCCGGTATCGGACACGGCGATCTGCACCCGATCCCCGGCCAGTCGAGCGGTGATCGCGATATCGGCCCCGTCCTCTTGCGGCGTGACCGCATATTTGATCGCGTTTTCGACCAGCGGTTGCAGCAGCAACGAGGGCAGCCGCGCATGCGCGACGCGGGCGTCGATATCGAAACTGGTGCGCAGGCGATCTTCGAACCGCATCTTTTCGATATCGAGATAGAGTTTCAGCGTTTCAACCTCCTGCTCCAGCGTGACGTGCGCGGTCGGTTCGTTCGCCAGCGTGTAGCGCAGGAACGACGACAGCCGGCTGAGCATCACGTTCGCCTTCTCCGTCTGCTTGAGCAGCACCAGCGTCGAGATCGAATTGAGCGTGTTGAACAGGAAATGCGGGTTCAGCTGATAGCGCAGCATGGCGAGCTGCGCCGACGACGCCTGCATCTCCAGCATCCGCATCTCGTCGACCTGCTGTTCGACGACCAAGTAGAAATTGATCCCGAAATACAGCGCCGACCAGCCGGTCAGGACGGTGAAGTTCAGGAACAGCGTGCCCAGCACCAGCGACAGGCTGACATCGGGCGACACGTTGCGGATGAAGGTGAAGACGAACGCGTCGATCAGCGAATAGGCGAAGGTCGCCGCCGACAACGTACACATCGTCAGGAAGATCGCGGGCACCCGCGGCAGCGAGCGGTAATAGCCGTATAGCACGCTCATCAGCAGCGTCAGGCAATAGCCGACGATCACCTCGACGATATTGCCCAGCACGTTCTTGAGCGACGCCGCGCTGGCCACGGTCGATACCGAGCGCAGCAGGAGATAGCCGGTCCAGCCGGCCGCCTGCAACAGCCAGAAGGCGCGGTTCTTCTGTTCGAAGAACGGGCGCGAGAAAATGGCGGGCTTCGGCGTCATGTGCTCCGACGTCAGGTAGCCCCGGCGGGGCGGTTGCGGGACCGCTCTAGCGCAAACCGCGCCCAAACGAAAACCGCCGCCCCGTTGCCGGGACGGCGGTTCACGGTTGGTCGGGTCGGGCAGGGCTTAGAAGCCGAACTTGATCGAGCCGATGACGGTGCGCGGATAGCCGACGGTGAAGTTCGGGTTACCCGAGCGCGCGTCGACCTGCGTGCTGATGTTGCCGAAATACCGCTCGTCGAGCAGGTTGCGGACATTCAGCGACAGGCTGGTGCGCTTCAGGCCATAGTCTTCGAGGCTGAAGCGCGCGTCGAGATCGACCAGCGTATAGGCACCGACGACCACGTCGTTCAGGTCGGTGGCATAGCGTTCATCGACCCACTTGCCCTGCACGCCGAGGCTGGCCGGGCCATAGTTGAATTCGGCGCGACCACCGAACTGCCATTCGGGGGTTTCGGTAACCTTCTTGCCGCGCGTCGCGACGACCTGCGTTCCGGTCGTCCGTACGTTCGAAAGCAGTTCGGTGTGGGTGTACGACGCGATCGCCGTCAGCCCGACCCAGCTCGCCGGACGCACCGTGACGGTGCCGTCGAAGCCATAGCTTTCCACCGCACCGATGTTGCGGTCGAACGAAATGCCCTGTTCGAAGTCGAACGAGGTCACGATGCGGTTCTTGTACCCGATGTACCAGCCGGTCAGCTGCGACTGCACGACGCGGCTGTTGTAGCGCAGGCCGAGATCGAACGAGTCGGTCTTTTCCGGCTGCACGTCGATGAACGGCGCGCGGTACAGGTTGTCGGTACGCGGGGCCGACAGGCCCTTGGCGTAGCTGCCGAACATGCTGATGTTGGTGTCGACGAAGTTATAGGTGAAGCCGACGTTCGGCAGGATCGCGTCGTACTTATACTGCTGCGCATAGGGAGCGTAGAGCGGCTGCGGATTGCCCGTGCTGGTAAAGGTGCCGCCCGGCTGGACGATCACATAAGGCTGCGTGCCGGTGACGGTCGGGTTGGGGATCGGCTGGCTGGAGCAATAGGCGAAGCCGTCACGTGCCTGGACCGGGCAATAGGTTTCCAGATCGCGTTTGAAGAACGGGACGCGGATACCCGCCTGGATCGTGAAATTGCGATCGAAGAAACGACCGATATATTCGCCCGAAATCTGGTTCAGCAGGGCGACCGACTTGCGGTCGCGCTGGGTGATCTTGAACCCGTCGGCGGCCAGCACCGGGCGACCGTTGCGACCCGCAAACGGGTTTTCCGGCATGCCGTTCGAATAGAGATAGCCCCATTCGCCGGTCTGACGATGCTGCGCATTGTCATAGGTATAGGCGACGCGCACGCGCTGATCTTCGGTGATGTCGTAGCGCAGCGATGCGATGCCGGTGTAGCGGTTGGTGTTGGTGATGTTCGGCGTGAAGAAGCGCACGGTGTCGAGGAAATCGCCGTCACCGTTGAAATCGGCACCCGGCGAACCGGTCAGGCTGCCCTTGGCGCGCGGATCGCTTTCGGCCAGCGTCGACGTGCCGCCGCCATGGGCGAGGACATACTGGTACGACCCGTCAAGGGTCAGCGTCAGCCGGTCGGTCAGCGAGAAGCGCGAATTGGCGCGGACGTTCCCGGTGTTCGACGGGTTGATGCGAACGCCGTAGTAGTTCGAGCAGTTGGCGGCAGCCTGCGCCGTGCCGTTCACCGGGGTCGGCACGTTGCAGAACGCGTCGTTCTCGATATTGTTGACCGTTTCGAACTGGCTGTTGTTCAGGTCGAGGCGGATCGGGTTGTCCGGGGTCGCCGCGGCGTTGGCCGGGATGACGCCGGCGGGCAGGGCGTTGCGGATGTCGCCCAGCGTCGGGTTGCGATACTGGTTGTTCCGGTTCTCGTTATAATGGCCCGAGATACGGATGAAGTCGCCGTTATCGCCCAGCGGCTGGTAAATGCCGGCATTGAACTGCTGCTTGCGGATTTCGCCCGGACCACGGAACTTGTCGTTCGATGCCTTCGACGCCGACAGGAAGGCGCGGGTGCCGAACGAGGTCAGATTGCCGGTTTCGATCAGGCCGAACACGCGGTGAAAATCGAAATCGCCGTAGGAGGCGACCAGCGTCGCCGACAGCGTTTCCGACGGGATCAGCGTGCGATAGTTGATCGTGCCGCCCGACGACGATGCGGTCGGGCTGTCGACGTCGGTCGCGCCGAGGTTCACGTTGATCTCGTCGACCAGTTCGGGATCGAGCTGCTGGTTCGAATAGATCGCGTAGTTGCCCGAATCGTTCAGCGGGAAACCGTCGAACGTCAGCGAGACGCGGTTGCCGTCGAAGCCGCGGATACGGATGTTGCCGCCGGCCGAACCGAACGGATCGCTCTGGGTGAAGTTGACGCCGGGAACGATGTTCAGCGCGTCGAGGACGGTGTTGCCGGGCGTCTGCTTGGCGAGGAATTCCTGATCCAGCACGACGCGCGCCTTGGGGCCATCGGGAATCTTGATGCCGTCGACGCCGTTACGGGCGCTCGAACCGGTGACCACGATCTCTTCCGATTCGAAGTCGGTCGAACCGGTCGACTGCGCAAAGGCCGAGGCAGGGAGGATGAGCGCGGCGAAGGCTACGCCGGCGAAGAGCTTGGTGTTCATAGGTCCCCTTTGAATCGCAGTTTTCCTGGCGCGACTCGTCCGTTGGTCAGGCGGTGTAGCTCACCGTCCCGGCGCCAATGGACGCGCCATATTTCTATTTCGCGACAACCGAAAGCGGGGGGGCCAGACTGTTTTGATGCGTTGCAAAAACGTCACGTCGTCGCAGCAGATACGATCCTGCCCCATGCTACCTCGTCGATCACGCGGATGCCCAGTTCCTCGGCCTTCGCCCGCTTCGACCCGGCATCGGCGCCGACGACCACGAGGTCGGTCTTCTTCGATACCGACCCCGCGACGCGCGCGCCCAGCGCGTCGGCCTGCGCCTTCGCCTCGTCGCGGCTGAGCGTCTCGAGCCTGCCGGTGAAGACGACGGTCTTGCCGGTCAGTTCGGAGGCGACGGCCCGGTGCTCTACGGGCAGGGGGGTGACTTCGCGCAGGAGGTCGTCGACCACCGCGCGGTTATGCTCCTCGGCGAAGAAGGCGAGGAGGGCGTCGGCGACCTCCGGGCCGATGCCCTGCGTCTCGATCGCCGCGACCAGTGCACGGCCGCGGCGCAGCACGAACTTGCGATCGTTCTCGCCGATCGCCGGCACCGTTTCGGCGCGCACCGCCAGCGCGCGCCCGATCATGTCGAGGAACGCGTCGATCGTGCCATAGCGCCGCGCGAGGTCGCGCGCGGTGACCTCGCCGACATGGCGGATGCCGAGCGCGAAGAGGAACCGGTCGAGGCCGATCTCGCGCCGCGCGTCGATCGCGTCGATCAGCTTGCCGACGACGAGGTCGGACATGCGTTCGCGCTGGACCAATGCCTCGCGATGGGTCGCCAGGCGGAAGATGTCGGCGGGCGAGGCGATCAGCCCGTCGCGGAAGAAATCCTCGACCCGCACCAGCCCCAGCCCGGCGATGTCGAAGGCGTGACGCGAGACGAAGTGGATCAGCCGCTCGACCCGCTGCGCGGGGCACACCAGCCCGCCGGTGCAGCGCACGACGACTTCGCCCTCGCCCCGTTCGGCGAGCGAGCCGCATTCGGGGCAGGCGGTCGGGAACGCGTACGGATCGCGCGCGACATCCCGGGTCAGGTTGTCGACGATCTGCGGGATGACGTCCCCGGCGCGCTGGACGACGACGCGGTCGCCGGGGCGCACGCCGAGCCGCTCGATCTCGTCGGCATTGTGCAGCGTCGCGTTGGTGACGACGACGCCGCCGACCGTCACCGGCTCCAGCCGTGCGACCGGGGTCAGCGAGCCGGTGCGGCCGACCTGGATGTCGATCGCCTTCAGGTCGGTCTGCGCGCGCTCGGCGGGGAATTTGTGCGCGATCGCCCAGCGCGGCGCCCGGCCGACGAACCCCAGCCGTTCCTGCCAGTCGAGCCGGTCGAGCTTGTAGACGACGCCGTCGATGTCGAACGGCAGGTCGGCACGGCTCCCCTCGATCGCGCGGTACACGGTGAGCGCCTGCGCCGCACCGTCGCATCGCTGAAAGGCGTCGGCGACCGGAAAGCCCCAGTCCTTGAGGGCGGCGACGACCCCGGCCTGCGTATCGGCGGGCAGCGCCGCGACCTCGCCCCAGCCATGGGCGAGGAATTTCAGCGGGCGCGACGCGGTGACGGCGGCGTCCTTCTGGCGGAGCGATCCGGCGGCGGCGTTGCGCGGGTTGGCGAACTGGCGCGCCTTGGCCGGATCGGGCGCGTCGGCGAGCAGGCGGGCGTTCAATCCGGCGAAGTCGGCCTTCGCCATATACACCTCGCCGCGCACCTCGAACACGTCCGGCGCGGCGGCGGGCAGCGTCTGCGGAATGTCGGCGATGGTCGCGACATTGGCGGTCACGTCCTCGCCCACCGCGCCGTCGCCACGGGTCAGCGCGCGGACCAGCTTGCGAGCCTCGTAGCGCAGCGAACAGGACAGGCCGTCGATCTTGGGCTCGGCGGTCAACGCCACCGGCGCATCGTCGGGCAGGCGCAGGAAGCGGCGGACGCTGGCGACGAATTCGGCCACGTCGTCATCGGCGAAGGCGTTGTTGAGGCTGAGCATCGGCCGGGCATGGGCGACCTTCGCCAGATGCCCCGACGGCGCGGCTCCGACGCGCAGCGAAGGAGAGTCGGTGCGGACCAGCGCGGGGAACGCCGCCTCGATCGCGCGGTTGCGGCGGATGAGCGCGTCGTAATCCGCATCGGTCATCACCGGCGCGTCGTCACCGTGATAGGCGGCATCGGCATGCGCGATCCGCTCGGCGAGCAGCGCCAGTTCGGCGGCGGCATCGGCTTCGGTGGCGGGCAGGGGGGACGTGGTCATGCCCGATCGCTATCGGCGCAGGGGCGGGCGATCAAGGGGG